>JADHTD010000191.1 GCA_016776525.1 Rhodospirillales bacterium | reverse complement strand
CCTGGACCCCGGATTCCTAATTATTGCCGGCGATTGATGTGCGGCCTGCAACGGATTTGACCCAGGAAAGCCGATGGCGCCCAATAACACCCCCTCTCCGGCTGACCGTCAGACTTGGAATCCGGAACGCTATGCCCGGAACGCCGGATTTGTCGCCGAACTGGGTGAACCGGTTCTCGACCTTCTTGCCCCCGTTTCAGGTGAAAAAATCCTCGATCTCGGCTGCGGCGATGGCGTGCTGACCGAAAAAATTGCCGCTGCCGGCGCCGATGTTACCGGCGTCGACGCCAGCCCGCAGCAGGTGGCGGCGGTCCGGGCCAAAGGTCTCCAAGCGAGGGTCATAAACGGCCAGGAACTGGATTTCGAGGCCGCTTTCGAGGCCGTCTTCTCCAATGCCGCCCTGCACTGGATGACCAACCCGGATGCCGTCCTTGCCGGTGTCTTCCGGGCCCTCAAACCGGGCGGCCGTTTTGTCGGTGAAATGGGCGGCGAGGGCAATGTGCAGGCCATCGCCCGGGCCTTGGCCGATGGCCTCGACCAGCGCGGCCTCGATGCCGCCGACGTCAATCCCTGGTATTTCCCAGGGCCGCAGGAATACCGGGAAAAACTGGAAAAGGCCGGTTTCCGGGTGCGGTCCATTGACCTCATTCCCCGGCCGACGCCCTTACCGGGCGATATTGAAGGCTGGCTGGAAACCTTTGCCGAAAGCTTTTTGAAACGGGTTGCCGATGACCAGAAGGACTCCTATATCGCCGATGTTCGGGATGCCCTGGCGCCGCTGCTGTGTGACCCTGAAGGTAACTGGACCGCCGATTACGTGCGCCTGCGCTTCGCCGCCGACAAACCGGAGGCCATCTGATGGGCCGCTTGGTTATGATCTTCAGCGGTATCGTCCTGGCCCTGTCCGGGGCCGGTCCGGTTCAGGCCGAACTGATGGAAGTTGCCGTTCTGCAAGGGCTCGACAAGGTAACGGCCCGGGTCTCCACCATCGAAGCCCCGGTCGGCAAGCAAATCCGCTTCGGAACCTTGGAGATTATCGCCCGCACCTGCGATAAACGCCCCCCGGAGGAAACTCCGGAAAGTGCCAGTTTCCTCGACATCTGGGAAGTGCAGCCCGGGGAAGCGGCGGTCAGCGTCTACCGCGGCTGGATGTTCGCCTCCAGCCCGGCCCTCTCGGCCCTAGAACATCCGGTCTACGATGTCTGGGTGTTGGATTGTAAGAGTACGGATTCCAGCGCCGCTTCTTCGTCTTCCGCCGCTGGGGCCAAGTAAAATTCCGCTTCCACCCGCAGTGCGTGATCGAGCCGTTCCAGGTAATCCCGGGCCGGGATTTCGACGGCCCCGAAGCGCTTCAGGTGATCGGTCACGAATTGGGTGTCGAGCAGCACGAAGCCGCCCAGATGAAGCCGCGCTACCAGGTGCACCAGGGCCACCTTGCTGGCGTCGCGGGCCCGCGTGAACATGCTTTCGCCGCAGAAAGCGCCGCCGATGGCGACGCCATAGAGACCGCCGGCCAGTTTGCCGTCCTGCCAGCACTCGATACTGTGGGCGACACCCAGCCGGTGCAGTTCGATGAAGGCCTGGATGATTTCATCGTTGATCCAGGTATCCTTGCGGCCTTCGGCGGCGGCGGCGCACTCCCGCATAACATCGGCAAAGGCGCTATCGGTGCGGATTTCAAAAACCCCGCGGCGCACTGTTTTCTTCAGGCTCTTGGAGATGTGGAAGGTTTCCAGCGGCAGGATGCCGCGGACTTCGGGGTCGACCCAGAAGATATTGGGATCGTCGCGGCTTTCCGACATGGGGAAAATTCCCGAAGCATAGGCCCGGACCAGAAGTTCCGGCGTCAGTTGGGGTTTCCCTCGGATCGGTTTAATAGGAGGCTCCTATTTCTAGCCGTCGACAAATTTTTCCAGCCAGTGGATATCGTAATCGCCGTTGACGATATCGGGATCGGCCATCAGGCGCAGGTGCAAGGGCAGGGTGCTGTCCAGGCCGCCGATAATATATTCGCTCAAGGCCCGCCTCAGGCGCATTAGGCATTCGTTACGGTTGGCACCGTGGACGATCAGCTTGGCGATCATGCTGTCGTAATGGGGGGGTACGGTGTAGCCGGAATAGAGCGCCGAATCGACCCGCACCCCCAGGCCGCCGGGGGGATGGTAATCGGTGATACGGCCCGGCGACGGTATGAAGGTCTCCGGGTGTTCGGCGTTGATGCGGCATTCGATGGCGTGGCCGGAGAAACTGATATCTTCCTGCCCGTATCCCAACGGCGTACCGGCGGCGATCCGCACCATTTCACGAACCAGGTCGAGGCCGGTGATCATCTCGGTAATCGGGTGTTCCACCTGCAAACGGGTGTTCATCTCGATGAAATAGAACTTTCCGTCCTCGAACAGGAATTCAAAGGTGCCGACACTGCGGTAGCCGATTTTCTGGACCGCTTCTTTGGCGATACGGCCGATCTCCTCGCGCTGTTCGGAATTGAGGGCGGGCGAGGGGGCTTCTTCGACCAGTTTCTGGTGACGGCGTTGCAGGGAACAGTCCCGTTCGCCCAGATGCACCGTATTACCGTGGTGGTCGGCCAGCACCTGGATCTCGATGTGCCGGGGTTTGCCGAGGAATTTTTCCAGATAGACCTCGCCGTTGCCGAAGGCGGCGACAGCCTCGCTGCGCGCCGTTTTAAAGGCTTCCGACAGCTTGTCTTCCGTTTCCGCCACCTTCATGCCGCGCCCGCCGCCACCGGCAGAGGCTTTGATCAGCACCGGATAGCCTATTTCCTGGGCGGCCTTGAGGGCCTCTTCGACGCTATCGACGGGGCCGTCGGACCCGGGAACCACCGGAATACCGGCTTCCTTGACCGATTGTTTGGCGGCGATCTTGTCGCCCATCAGGCGGATATGCTCCGGCGACGGTCCGATGAAGACAAAATTGTGCTCCTCGACCATGGCCGCGAATTCGGCATTTTCCGACAAGAACCCGTAGCCCGGATGGATGGCGTCGGCATTGGTGATGGCGGCTGCCGTCAGGATCGCCTGGACGTTGAGGTAGCTATCGGCGGCGGCCGGCGGACCGATGCAGATGGCTTCATCGGCGAGACGCACGTGCATGGCATCCTGGTCCGCCGTCGAATGCACGGCCACCGTCCGCATGCCCATCTCGCGGCAGGCGCGCTGGATACGAAGCGCGATCTCTCCTCGGTTGGCGATCAGGACTTTTTCGAACATCGGGGCCTGTCTACTCGATAATCAGCAAGGGTTCGCCGAACTCGACGGGATTGCCGCTGCTGATGAAGATGCGGGTGATTTTACCGGAGCGCGGCGCCTTGATGGTGTTGAAGACCTTCATGGCTTCGATCAGCAGCAGGGTATCGCCTTCGACAACCTGGTCACCGACCTTGATGAAGGCCGGGGCGCCCGGTTCCGCCGACATATAGACGATGCCGACCATCGGCGAGGTAACGACGCCGGGGTGATCGGCTTCCGAGGGGGCGGCCTCGCTCTCGGCCTCTCCCGGGGTTGCCGATGGGGCCGGGGCAACGGATACCGCCGCCGGGGCCGTCCCGGTGTTGCGGGCGACGCGGATATAGGCGTCGTCCTTTCCGTATTCGATTTCGGTCAGTCCGGTCTCATCCAGAAGATTGGAGAGATGGCGGATCACATCGTCGTCGATGTCGGATATTTTCGGTTTCTTGGCCATGGTCCCCCTTCGGATCAGGTCTGGTCGATCATGCGCGCAATGGCTTGCAGGGCCATTTGATAACCGTAGCCGCCGAAACCGCAAATCATGCCGTCGGCTGCCTTGGAAACGTAGGAATGATGGCGGAATTCCTCGCGCTGGTTGATGTTGGAAAGATGCACCTCAACGACCGGCAGATTATCACACGCCAGCAGGGCGTCGAGCACGGCGACCGAGGTATGGGTATAGGCACCGGCGTTGATAACCAGCCCGTCATAGGCGGTGCGGGCCTCCTGAATCCAGGTGACCAGGTCGCCTTCGGTATTGCTCTGGCGGAATTCGACGTCGAGGCCCAGCGATTTGCCGCATTCCTGGCTGGCGGCTTCGATATCGGCCAGGGTCTCGCTGCCGTAAACTTCCGGTTCACGGGTGCCGAGCAGGTTAAGGTTGGGTCCATTAAGAACCAGAATCGATGCGGTCATGGTTATTCATGAGGTCGTGACTGTTGATGACCGGTTTATAACACGCGGAACGGCAAGTGTAACCGTGACTTTTCGCAAAATCGGATTTACCGCTTTCGGCGGTTGAAAGTGCGGCTCCCGGCCCCCATAATTGTGGCGGAATTTCAACATTTTTGAACGGACTCTACGGATATGCGATTGACCATCAACGGCGAGGAACAAAGTTTCGATCAACCGCTCACGGTCGAGCAACTGCTGGAAAAAATCGGCCTGGATTCGCGAAAAGTCGCGGTTGAGTGCAACAAAGAGATCGTATCCAAGTCCACTTACGTGGAAACCAAGCTGGCCGAAGGGGACAGGCTGGAGATCGTTCACTTTATCGGGGGCGGCGCTCCCGGCGGGCCGGGCGGCGATGCCGATGATCCCTTCGAAGTGGCCGGCCGCTTCTTTCAATCGCGCCTGCTGGTCGGTACCGGCAAGTACAAGGATTTCGAGGAAACGGCCCGGGCTATTGAGGCATCGGGGGCTGAAATCGTCACCGTTGCCGTGCGCCGCGTCAATGTCACCGATCCCAAACAGCCGATGCTGATCGATTACGTCGACCCCAAGAAATATACCTACCTGCCCAATACGGCGGGCTGTTTTACCGGTGAAGACGCCCTGAGAACCTTACGATTGGCCCGCGAAGCGGGGGGCTGGGATCTGGTCAAACTGGAAGTCCTGGGCGATCAGCAGACGCTCTATCCCAACATGCCGGAAACCTTCGAAGCCGCCGAAGTGCTGATCAAGGAAGGCTTCAAGGTCATGGTTTATTGCAACGATGATCCGATTGCCGCCAGGCGCCTGGAAGAGATGGGCTGTGTTGCGGTCATGCCGCTGGCCGCTCCGATCGGATCCGGGCTTGGCGTGCAGAACCCGGTCCATATCCGCATCATCAAGGAAAACGCCTCTGTTCCCGTGCTTGTCGATGCCGGGGTGGGGACGGCGTCGGATGCCGCCGTAGCCATGGAGTTGGGCTGTGACGGGGTGCTTATGAACACGGCCATTGCCGAAGCCAAAGACCCCATCAAGATGGCCCGGGCCATGAAACTGGCTGTCGAATCCGGCCGCCTGGCCTATCGCGCCGGGCGCATGCCGAAAAAGATGTACGCCGATCCGTCGTCACCGTTGGGTGGGTTGATATAAATATTTTTGGGACTCGCCCCCAACCCAACCGCAGTTGTTTATGGGAACTTGACCTCGACCCAACAGCACCTGGGAAACTGGAGCGCAGCCTGTCCGTATTGCATTTATGCAATGGTGCATAGGCTTGAGGTCCGGAAAATATGCTTTATGAGAACGCCTTGAAGGCGATGATGGTGTAGGTGTCCTTGACCCCGGGCAGGCGCTGGATTTTCTCGTTGACGAAGTGGCCGATGTCCAGTTTATCTTCAAGATAACACTTTAAGAGTAGATCATAATCGCCTGAAATTGAATAAACTTCAGATATCTGTTCGACCTGTTACCGGGCCTCTGAGGCGGTCGTATAGGATTCCCCCAGCTGGCATTTTATCTTGATGAAT
>JADHTD010000190.1 GCA_016776525.1 Rhodospirillales bacterium | reverse complement strand
CTACCTTCAACTGCATGCCACCGATCCGGTCCATTGGCGATCCTGGTCGGCGGAGACCCTGGCCGAGGCGGCAAAAAGCGGCAAGCCGATCCTGCTGTCGATTGGCTATCTGGCCTGCCACTGGTGCCATGTCATGCAGCGGGAAAGTTATGAAGACCCGGAAACGGCGGCCCTCATCAACCGCCTCTTCACACCGGTTCTCATCGACCGGGAGCAACGCCCCGACCTGGACAGCCAGTTCCAGTCGGCGGCCCTGGTCCTCAACCTGCCGACCGGCTGGCCGCTGACCCTGTTCCTGATGCCCGACGGCAGACCGTTCTGGGGCGGCACCTACTTTCCCAAGGAGCCCATCGGCGGTATGGCGCCGTTCCGGGACATCCTCAAACTGGTCGATGAAGCTTACCGCAAGGACCGGGATGCCCTGGAAAAAGACGCCCAGGCCGTGATCCGGGGAGTTGCCCGCCTGTCGCGGGCCCGGCCCGGCACCCTTTCCCTGGCCAAAGTCTCCATCGCCGCCCAAACCTTCGCCGCCATGGCCGATCCTTTCCAGGGAGGCTTCGGCGAGACCAACAAATTTCCCTATACAGTGGCCCTGGAAGTCCTCTGGCGGGAGCATTTACGGGGCGGCGGCACGCCCCGGGGCGCCATCGTCAAAACCGCCCTGGACAGCATGGTCACGGGCGGCCTCTATGACCATGTCGGCGGCGGTTTTTACCGCTATACGGTCGATCCGGCGTGGCAGGTGCCGCATTTCGAAAAGATGCTCGACGTCAATGCCTCCCTCCTGCGCCTGGCTGCCGAGGTCTGGCGGGAGGCCCCGACCGCCGCCCTGGAAAACGCCGTGCGCGGCACCGTTGCCTTTCTGCTGGATGAAATGCGGATGCAAGGAGGGGCCTTTGCCAGCGCCCTTGATGCCGACAGCCGGACGCACGGCGGCGGGGAAGAGGAAGAAGGGGCTTTCTATACCTGGACCCGGCAAGACATCGCCAGCCTTTTGGGGCCGCAAACGGACGCTTTCTTCAAAATCTTTGCCCTCGCCCCCCTGGAAGACGGCGGCGAAGGGGAGCCGGGAAATCTTTATACCCGCGACGGGACTCCCTCCTTGGGGGACACAGCCCCGGCCGCCTTAAACGCCCTCCTCGGCAAGCTCAAAAAACACCGTGCCAAGCGGCCCCGGCCTCGGCGCGACAACAAAGTCCTGTCGGACTGGAACGGCATGGTTATCACGGCGCTGACCGAAGCCGGTCTGGCTTTCGGGGAAGCGGCCTGGATCGGGGCGGCGGCGGCGGCTTTTAACTTTATCACCGGCAACCTGCAATCCCCGGACGGCAAGCTCAGCCATGCCTGGGCGGTGGGAGTCCAAAGCGGCCCGGCCACCGTCGAAGGACTGGCCTGGATGGCCGGGGCCGCCCTCACCTTGATGGAAGCCACCGGCCGCAAGGACTATCTCGCCGCCGCCCGCCGCTGGGTGCGCCAAGCCCTTGATTTCCATTGGGACAAAGAAACAGGCGGATTCTACGCTTCGGCCAGCAATGCCGGGCCGGTCGTCGTCCGTTCCAAACCGGTCTTCGATGAACCCAATGCGTCCGGCAACGCCATGATCGTCGAGGCCATGGCCCGGTTGTATTATTTGACCGGGGATGCGGACCTGGCCGCCTATGCCGACCGCACCCTCAATGCCTTCGGCGGCATGGCGGCAGAGCCGGTATTGGGCGTTTCCGGGCTGTTGAATGCCGCCGCCACCCGTCTGGCGGCTTTGCAGATCGTCATCATCGGCCAACGGGGTGATGCCGGCACCGACGCCCTGTTGCGGACGGTTGCCGCAACCAGCCTGCCCGCCCGCATCCTGCAAGTGGTGGCGCCGGGGACGGTGTTGCCGGAGACCCATCCGGCCCAGTTCAAGGAACAGGTGGACGGGCTGCCGACGGCCTATGTCTGCAAGGGGGCGGTGTGCTCCCTGCCGGTTACGGAAACGGCGGATTTGCAGGATACCCTTGTGAGCATGCGCCGGGACAGTTAAGTCTTATGGCATGAATTAACCTGGCCCGGAACCGGGCCCATGAATGGCCTATTTATAAGGAGGATCCGAGAATGCTTTTCTTTATTTACAGTCCCGATAAGGCGGACCACTGGAATGTGCGCCAGGAGACCCGCCCGGACCATATCGAGTTCCTGAAGAAATACTGGGGTAACCTGGTCTATGCCGGGCCGACCCTGTCCGACGACGGCGAGATCATGGATGGCAGCGTGCTCATCGTCGACTTCCCCGACAAAGCAGCAGTGGAAGCGTTCGTCAACGAAGACCCCTATAAAAAGGCCGACCTGTTCGAGAGCACCACCATCAAGTCCTTCAAGCAGGTGGCTCCGGCTGTCGAATAAGCCCGTTGCCAACCTTTCCATCGACAGGTCTGTCCTGGCGGGCGTCCGTAAACCCTTTCGTGGCGCCCGTCTTGACCCGCGTGCGCCGGAACAAAACCAGCAAAAAAATCTTGCCCAAGGACTGTGCTTGGTCTACTGCCGTCACTCGCGTTTTTTATAAAGGCTTAAAAGAGAAGCAATTTGAGGCACGGGATACCCAGGTATGAGCGACCAGAAAATCTGTAGCGTCACCGAAATCGAAGACAACAACGCCATCAACGTCATTGCCGTGGTCGACGGCAAACAGCGCAACGTCATGGCGGCCAAATGGGACGGGACGGTTTATGTCTATCTCAATAGCTGCCCGCATACCGGGGCGCCGCTCGATTTCATCCCGGGCAAGTTCCTCAGCATGGATAAAAAGCACCTGCAGTGTTCGACCCATGGCGCCCTCTTTCGCTTTGACGACGGTTATTGCATCTTCGGCCCCTGCACCGAGGAGAGCCTGACGCCTCTTTCTTTCGAGATTAGGGACGAAAACGTCTATCTTATCGATTAAACCCCCAAAAACCTATTTATCTCGATTTTAGTGTAAATAAATTGACGTGAGTCATTGTTTCGGACCTGTTTTCTGAGATAATTCTCCCGACTTTTTCCCAATGACCTTGCGCCCGCACAAAGGGACGGGGTTTTTCATGTCCATGTCCGAATAACGGCCAGGTGGAGTATAATAACGATGTCTGATAATGAACTTTTTCCAGTCGCCGATTCCGTCGCCAGCGCAGCTTGGGCCGACAACGATAAGTATCTGGAAATGTATAAACAATCCGTTGAGGATCCCGAAGGTTTCTGGGGCGAACAGGGAAAACGGATTGACTGGATCAAGCCCTACACGCAAGTCAAAGACGTCAACTACAACGCACCCGACGTCTCCATTAAATGGTTCTATGACGGCACCCTGAATGCCTCGGCTAACTGCTTGGACCGCCACTTGGCTACCCGCGGCGACCAGACGGCCATTCTGTGGGAAGGCGACGACCCCAACGACAGCAAGGCCATTTCCTATAAAGAACTGCACGAGCAGGTCTGCCGCCTGGCCAACGCCATGAAGGACAGGGGCATCAAGAAGGGCGACGTGGTCACCATCTACATGCCGATGATCCCAGAAGCCTCCGTCGCCATGCTGGCCTGTGCCCGCATCGGCGCCATTCATTCGGTGGTTTTCGGCGGCTTCTCGCCGGACGCCCTCGCCGGCCGCATCCAGGATTGTCATTCGAATTGCGTGATTACCGCCGACGAGGGTCTTCGCGGCGGCAAACCGGTGCCGTTGAAAGCCAACACCGACAAAGCCCTGGAAGACTGCCCGACGGTTGAAACCGTCTTCGTCGTCAAGCGCACCGGCGGCGACATCAACTGGGTCGAAGGCCGTGATGTGCGTTATTTCAAGGCCTGCAAAGATGCTTCGGCTGACTGTGAACCGGAAGAGATGAACGCCGAAGACCCGCTGTTCATTCTCTATACGTCGGGTTCGACCGGCAAACCGAAGGGTGTCCTGCACACCACCGGCGGCTACATGGTCTATACCTCGATGACCCATCAGTATGTCTTTGATTACAAAGACGGCGAAGTTTACTGGTGCACGGCCGACGTCGGCTGGGTCACCGGCCACAGCTATATTGTCTACGGGCCGCTGGCCAACGGTGCCATTTCGGTGATGTTCGAGGGCGTGCCCAACTATCCGGACACCTCGCGCTTCTGGCAGGTCTGCGACAAGCACAATGTGGCTATCTTCTATACCGCACCGACGGCGATCCGCGCCCTCATGCGGGACGGCGACGAGCCGGTCAAGAAGACCAGCCGCAAGTCGATCCGTATCCTCGGTACGGTCGGCGAGCCGATCAACCCGGAAGCCTGGATGTGGTACCACAATGTGGTCGGCGAAGGCCGTTGCCCGATTGTCGATACCTGGTGGCAGACGGAAACCGGCGGCATCCTGATTACCCCGCTGCCGGGCGCCACGGCGCTGAAACCCGGTTCGGCGACACGCCCGTTCTTCGGCGTGCAGCCGCAGTTGGTCGACAACGATGGCACCCCGCTGGAAGGGGCGACCGAAGGCAACCTCTGCATCACCGATTCCTGGCCCGGCCAGATGCGGTCCCTATACGGCGACCACGAACGCTTTGTGCAGACTTACTTCACGACCTACCAAGGCCGGTATTTCTCCGGAGACGGCTGCCGCCGGGACGAGGACGGTTATTACTGGATTACCGGCCGCGTTGACGACGTCATCAACGTTTCCGGTCACCGCATGGGTACCGCCGAAGTCGAAAGCGCCCTGGTGGCCCACGCCAAGGTGGCGGAATCGGCCGTTGTCGGCGCTCCCCACGAAATCAAGGGTCAGGGCATTTATGCTTATGTGACACTTAATTCCAATGAGGAACCCAGCGACGACCTGAAGAAGGAATTGGTGACTTGGGTGCGTAAGGAAATCGGCCCCATCGCCACACCCGACTGGCTGCAATGGGCGCCGGGCCTGCCGAAGACCCGTTCCGGCAAGATCATGCGGCGTATTCTCCGCAAGATCGCCGAGAACGATTACGGCAGCCTGGGCGACACCTCGACCCTGGCCGACCCGCACGTGGTCGACGACCTGATCGAGAACCGCCAGAACCGCTAACCGGTTTAACGGATCTCTTCAATCAAACGGCGGGGTTTTTACCCCGCCGTTTTTTTTGATTCCACCCTGGTTTGAACCTTCTAGTCGCCCTCTCCGCACCAGGACCGGCGCTTGCCGCCGGAATAGGGCCGGGCCAGTCCGGCTTTGATCAGGGTAAGGGAGGCATCGCCGCCGCCGGAAACGGCCAGGCTGGCCAGTACCCGGCCCGCATATTTCCCGTAGACAATATTGCTGAGGCTAACCGGTTTGCCGTCAATGGCCTCGGTAAGAACTTGGCGCGCCCTTTGCGCCAGATGGCGTTCCTTTTCACAGCGCCCGTTCAATTCCGGCGCGTTAATGCCGGTAAGACGGACTTTCGTTTCCACCGCCTGGCCCAGCCAGATGCGGGCCCGGACGATTACCGTATCCCCGTCAATGACCTTGAGAACGGTTGCCGGTATGGGACCGGACAAGGTTTCCCGGGCCCCGCCCTGGAAATAAGGGGGGAAAACGGGGTCTATGATGAGAAGCCCGCACAGGGCCGCGGCAAGATAGAGTGCAAATTTGGTCCGCATTAAGCTCTTATAAAGAGTAATAATTTACATAACACTATTTATTGTAGGCCATTCCCTGAAATGTTCAAGGACTCTCCCCATTTTGGCGCCTGGCTATCAGATCAAGGGTACCAGAAAAACAAAGGTAAAGGAACAAAAAAAGAACATTCGGACGATTTTTCGCCTTTAGCCAGCCGGATATTCCCGGACTCCCTTAAAAATCGATACAGCGGCCTTTTTTCTCCCAGTCCCCGAATCGGGTCGGGTCGGAATGGGCCTCTTTTTTCAACGGT
>JADHTD010000189.1 GCA_016776525.1 Rhodospirillales bacterium | reverse complement strand
GGCCGGCTGGGATGAAATGGAATCCGATGACGTGCTGACGGCGGCCCTGAAAATCGGCGCCGACTCCGGCCTCAAAAAACCGATCACGCCGGAATCGCTATTGCAAGCGGTGAAGGCGGCCTAAGAAACCGTTCCCGCCTGCTCGGGTTTCAGCAGCCGGTCCTGTGGAAAGCGCACGATGAAGGTGCTGCCTTTGTTTTTATCGCTTTCGATCAACAGGCTGCCCCCATGCGCCTCGATCATGGCCTTGGTCAGCGGCAGGCCCAGTCCCGTCCCTTCATTGGCCAGCGCCGCATTTTCAATCTGACCGAAAGGCGTCAGGGCCGTTTCAATCTCATCATCGGTCATGCCGATGCCGTTGTCGGAAACGGTAAATTCCATTTCGTTATCGACGGTGACGGATGCCGTTATCGATATCTGCTTTTCTTCGGGCGTGAACTTGATGGCATTGGTCAACAGGTTGAGCAGGATTTGTTTAATGCGGCGCTCGTCGGCAAAAAGCCTGGCGCCCTCTACGGCGACATTTTTTTGCAGGCTGATTTTCTTCTGAAGGGACTTCGGTTCAACCAGCCGCACCACCTCATCGATCAGGGGGGGGATGTCGATGTCACTTTCATGAAGGCTCAGTTTTCCGGCTTCGATCGCCGAGACGTCCAGGACGTCGTTGATCAAGTCAAGCAGGTGGGTGCCCGACTGGAAAATATCACCAGCATATTCCAGGTATTTTTCATTGCCGACCGGACCGAATATTCCTTCTTTCATGGTGCTGGAGAACCCGAGGATGGCATTCAGCGGCGTCCGCAGTTCATGGCTCATGCTGGCCAGGAACTCGCTTTTCGCCTTGCTGGCGGCATCGGCTTCTTCCTTGGCGATGTAGAGCCCGTCTTCGATGTTCTTTTCGTAGGTAAGGTCGCGGATGATGCCGGTAAACAGCTTATGGCCACCCAGGATTAGTTCGCTGACACCGAGGGCCATGGGAAAAATTCTGCCGTCCTTGCGCCGGCCCTCAACTTCGCGGCCGGTGCCGATAATTTTAGGCTCGCCCCCCCGGTTGTAGTTTTCGAGGTAGGCGTCATGACCGCTGCGGAAAGGTTCCGGCATCAGCATTTTGACATTTTGCCCCAGCAGTTCTTCCTGCCCATAACCGAAGGTATCTTCGGCAATATGATTGGCCGACTGGATGATGCCTTTCTCGTCAATGGTGACGATGGCGATCAGGGCGTTGTCCAGCACCAGCCGGAAGCGGCGTTCGTTTTCGGCAATCTCTTGCGTTCTGACGTCGACGATCTGTTCCAGGTTCTCATTGGTGGCGATGAGTTCGGCTTCGGCTTTTTCCCGTAAGCTGGCCTGCCGGGCGGTCGATAAGGAAAACGAGAACAGACCGAAGGTTAAAATGACGCCCAGGACAAGGAGGATTGTGGTTTTTTCAGCCCAGTCGGAAAGTACCACACTGCGATTGATCCGGGTAATGATGGTATAGGATGTTTTGGGGACTTTCGTGTAAGAAACATATTCGACGGCATCGGGGTTTAAGAGCTTACCGGTATAAAGGCCGGCGTGATTGGATTGCATGTTCTTATTGAAAAGCGTGCTGTTGGCGACTGAAGGCAACAGCGATTTCGGATCAGACGACAGGAAATTGTCCGACCAGGCAAAGACAACGCCGTTTGTCGAAATAAGTGCCGACGAAAAACGTTGGTTGGTTTCGATGGTTTTGTAGAAATCCCTGAAATATTTTTGATCGATGACGGCCATGAGGATGCCGTCGAAGCGGCCGTCCTTTCCGGATATGCGGTGTGATGCGGGGATAAAACTTCTTCCCGTTGCCCGTCCGATAACCGGCTCGTCAATGTAAATGCCGTGCTTAACGTTTTTTTTCTGAACCTTGAAATAAGCGCGGTCGGCAAGTTGAACTTTCCGCGGACCGCCTATGTTGGAAAATGTATCGGTGCCGTCACGGCGGATGGCGACCAGATGGCGCACCTGCGGTGCCGAACCGACAAGGGCTTTGAAATGGTTTATATTGTGAGGAGTTAATTGGGGATCGCCTTGCGGTGTTGTTTCCAGCCTTGAGAGGGCCGCATCCATAATCAGGGACACGCCCTCGAACGAGCGGGCGGCGTGTTCCGACAGAATGAGGGATTGATTGCGCAGCTGTTCCTGAGCCGTCGAGATCAAGGTCGTGTATTCCCGCCAGATGACGAACGACATCAAGGCATAGGCCGTTATGGCGCCGATAAAGGTAATGACGAAAATCTTTGTATTTATTCTCAACAGCCGTTCCCTGGCACCTATTACGGCTTCCCCGATTGAGCCGCATATATAAATACAAAAGTTTATTCTTGATGATTATACGTCCGTATAAAACGGTCGTCATATTCATGTATGGATTCTATTTAGATTTTCAATTGAATTTGATGGGTGATTCCCGTTTTTATAACCTTACTTTTTCTTCCGGAAATGCGGCCCTTTCAGGGATTGGCCGCCGGTTGGACAGCCAAGGAAAAAGCGGGATTTACGCCTGACAAAGCTTATACTTATGGGATGAAGTTTCCCGTCCCGGCATATGGTGGGCCACGCCGATGAGTCCGTCCCTCCGCGGCGGCCTCTGGTTGATGGGGGCGGCGCTCAGTTTTACCCTGATGACCGCTTTCATTCGGGAGGCGGCGCTGCATATCCACCCATTTGAGATCGCCTTCGTCCGCGTCGTCGTCAATCTGGTGTTGTTGCTTCCCTTCCTGCTCAAAACCGGGCGGGGTATTTTCCGTTCGGAGAACCACAAGGCCTACCTGTTTCGCGGCTGTCTCGGTTTTATTTTCCTGATCAGTTATTTCCAGGGGGCGGCCCTGGTTCCGGTATCGGATTCCCAGGCGCTGATTTTCACCTCGCCGTTGTTTGCCGCTTTGCTCGCCGTCTTGTTTCTGGGCGAAAAAGTGCACGCCCATCGGACCAGCGCCCTGGCCGTCGGTTTTTGCGGTGCTTTGATTATTCTGCGGCCGGGTTTTGACACCGTAAATGTGGGGGCCTTGCTGGTCCTTGTCGCCGCCCTGATGAATGCGGCCAGCAATATCGTGGTGCGGCATACGACGCGCACCGACCATCCTGACAAAGTTGTTTTTTACCTGATGGCTTGGACTTTGCCCCTGATCAGCATTCCTGCTTTTTTTGTCTGGAAGACACCGGACCTGGAACAACTTCTGCTGATGGTCGGCGTCGGGGTGTTCGCCACCTTCAACCAACGCTGCCTGTCCCGGGCCTTCGCCATTGCCGAAGCAACGGCGATCCTGCCGTTTGACTTCACGCGGCTGATATTTGCGACGCTGGTCGGCTGGCTGGCATTTTCGGAAATCCCCGACCTTTGGGTCTGGGTGGGCGGCGCCGTTATTTTCGGCGCTTCCGTTTATATCACCCGCCGGGAAGCGAAAATCGCGCCAAACAGTCACGCCCCTTGAACGTTAGCTTCGGGCCTTTTCTGAAATCGACAATCGGACACCGGCTGCGGGCGTAATTGTTATTAAAGGTGCTGCCGTAACCGGGAATGTAAAAGTCAGGCCCGTTTCCGCCCCAACGCCCTGGTCGGGAAGCTGCACACGGCATTCCAGGGTGTCCCGAGGGAAACCGTTTTCTAAATCCGGAGGGGCCTCGATTTTCAGTGTGGTTGGTATGGTACTCATTCTTTGCCGTGTCTCCGCCACCACCCCAAAAAACATTCAGGGGGAACACCATCCTTAGCCCCATGGGAATATGTTTTCTGAGGACCGGATTTAGGGCATGGTGGCTTGCGGCGATTGCGTGGCTGTGGCACAAAGGCCGCGCCGAAAAGGCCTGAAACGCTATATCGTCGTCTATCAAGGGGGCTTTCATGGTCAAACCGATCCGCAAGGCGGTCTTTCCCGTAGCCGGGCTGGGCACGCGCTTCCTGCCGGCCACCAAGATCATGCCGAAGGAACTGCTGCCGGTTGTCGACAAGCCGCTCATTCAGTATGCCGTCGAGGAAGCCCGTGACGCCGGAATCGAGGATTTCATCTTCGTCACCGGACGCGGCAAGGGCTTGTTGGTCGATCATTTCGACCACGCCGTCGAACTGGAAATGACCTTGAAGGAACGGGGCAAGGACGAAGCCCTGAAAGCCGTGCTCGACTGTATTCCCAGTTCCGGGCGGGTCTTCTCAACCCGTCAGCATCAGCCGCTGGGCCTCGGCCATGCCGTCTGGTGCGCCCGCGAATTCGTCCAGGACGAACCGTTTGCCATCCTGCTGGCCGACGACCTGATCCTGGCTGAACCGGGGTGCCTGAAACAAATGGTTGAAGCCCATGAAGAGACCGGCGGCAATGTGGTCGCCGTCGAGGACGTGCCGAAGGAAATGACCAACCGCTACGGCATCCTCGATGTGGTCGAAGACGACGGGCGGTTGGCCCGCGCCCAGGGACTGGTGGAAAAGCCGGACCCGGAAGAGGCGCCCTCGACCCTGTCCATCATCGGGCGCTATATCCTGGGTCCTGAGGTGTTTGAACATCTGGACAAAGGCGAACGCGGCGCTGGTAACGAAATTCAACTGACCGACGCTATGGCCAAGACCATCGGCGAGGTTCCGTTTCACGGGCTGCGGTTTAAAGGAACGCGTTTCGATTGCGGTAGCCGGGCCGGGTTCATTGAGGCCAATGTCGCCTTTGGCTTGGCCCGCAGCGATCTCAAGGATGACGTGCGCGAAATATTGAAGCGCCATTTATAAGACCAAAGAAAAACAAGAGGAACACCCCTAATGAATATTGCGATGATCGGAACCGGCTATGTGGGCCTTGTTTCCGGTGCCTGCTTTTCCGAATTCGGCGTCGACGTGGTTTGTGTCGACAAAGACGCCGATAAAATCGGCCGTCTGCATGAGGGCATCATGCCGATCTATGAACCGGGTCTGGAAGACCTCGTTACCAATAATGAAAAAGCCGGACGCCTGACCTTCACCACCGATTTTAAGGCAGCAGTGGCCAAGGCTGATGCGGTGTTTATCGCCGTCGGCACGCCGAGCCGCCGCGGTGACGGCCATGCCGATTTGTCTTACGTCTATGCGGCGGCCAGGGAAATCGCCGAAGCCATGGACGGCTATACGGTGGTGGTCACCAAATCGACGGTTCCCGTGGGCACCGGCAACGAGGTCGAAAAGATCATCCGCGAAGCCCGGCCCGACGTTGATTTCGACGTCGTCTCCAATCCGGAATTCCTGCGGGAAGGTTCGGCCATCGGTGATTTCATGCGGCCCGACCGGGTGGTCATTGGGACTGAAAGTGAGCGCGCCGCCGAGGTCATGCGCCAAGTCTACCGGCCGTTGTTCCTTATCGAAACGCCGATCCTCTTTACCTCGCGCCAGACGGCGGAACTGATCAAGTATGCCGCCAACACCTTCCTGGCCACCAAGATCACTTTTATCAACGAGATCGCCGACCTCTGCGAGAAAGTCGGCGCCGACGTCCACGACGTGGCCAAGGGGATCGGCCTAGACGGGCGCATCGGGTCGAAGTTCCTGCATGCCGGGCCGGGTTATGGCGGGTCGTGCTTCCCGAAAGATACGTTGGCCCTGGTTAAAACGGCCCAGGATTCCGACAGCCCGCTGAAAATTGTCGAAGCCGTGGTTTCCATCAACGATTTGCGCAAGAAGCAGATGGCGGACAAGGTTATTGCGGCCTGCGGCGGTTCGATCGACGGCAAAACGGTTGCCGTGCTGGGACTGACCTTCAAGCCCAACACCGATGACATGCGTGATGCGCCGAGCCTGGATATCGTGCCGGCCCTGACCGGCGCCGGGGCCATCGTGCGGGCCTATGACCCGGAAGGCATGGAAGAAGCCAAGGGCATGCTGGACGGGATCGAATGGTGC
>JADHTD010000188.1 GCA_016776525.1 Rhodospirillales bacterium | reverse complement strand
CAACAATGCGCTGCTGGGCGGCAGCGGCGATGATGTACTCTTCGCCAACGGAGACAGCAACCGGCTCTTCGGCGACTATGACACGGTCGGCGGTGACGACACGATATACGCCACCGGCAACAACAATACGCTCTTAGGCGAAATCGGCAACGACGTACTGGTTTCCGCCGGTCACGGCAACGTGCTCGACGGCGGCAGCGGCGACGACATCTTGCTCGGCGGCACTGGTTCCGAGACCTATGTCTTTAACCTGGGCAACGGCTCCGATGCGATTGCCGATCTCGGTGGCACCGATATCCTGGAAATCCACGGTGATATCGCCAACTGGGCTGATCTCGACATCACCGCCACCAAAGGCGATGACGGCTCCTTCCTCAATCTGATGTTTTCCGAAGGCACAACCCAGTGGGGCGACGTCACCCTTGATCTGGCCAACGGCCAGTTGCTGGAAACCCTGCGCCTCGGTGACGGCGCGGAGATGAATTTCCAGGATATCTATGACGGCGCCTTGGAAATCCCGACGGCTGATCTGGATAGCCTTTCCGCCAGCCTGGAGGCTGTGCTGGATGGCGCCGATGGACTTTCTGAAACCGGTGAAATCGCCGATATGGTGTTCACCGAAAGCGGCGACGGGATTAACGAAATCATTCCCGATGACGATCCTCTGGCTTAAGACGCCATCCTCGGCTGACAGCCACCCAGCGAAGAGAGGGGTTCTCCGGGACCTCTCTTTTTCTCTAAATTACTGAAAGTTAAAAAAAAACAGGGGCTAAAAAGATTACCTCAGAAACATCTTAGAAACCTTTTAGCCCAAACAACCCGCTATAACAGACTTAACAGTTCACGGGGAACTGGGGGAATCGAAACAAACCGAACGATCAATTGAAAAGGAACAAGACAATGGCAAATATCGGAAATCATACTTTCATTGACGGCGTTGGCGACATTCGCCTGCACGAAGGCGTCGTCCGCATGGACCTGCTCGCCCTGTCACCGACCGGCCGCGACAAAGAAGGCAACCCGGTGCCGGGTTTCGTCGACCAGCTGGTCATGTCACCGCATGCCTTCCTGCGCATGGTCTCGGCCCTGGGCGACACCGTCAAGCAGATGCAGGATAAGGGTATGTTGGGTTCTGCTGATGATGACAAAGCAAAGGGCAAAAAAAACTAAGGGCACTTAAGCCAAGCAAAGCCACAACTTAAAGCGCACCTCTGCAAGCCCGGGAATCGGTAAAACGGTTTTCGGGCTTAGTTTTTTGAAAATTGCCTCCCGGTCGAGCCGTATGACGAACGATGTCCGCTTCGGGTCATTAGCAGACATTAAATTCTGTTGCCATGAACGCCCGCTTTGCCCCCGAAAGCAGCCGTAAATTATTATTCATAATATATGAAGATAATCCTTGATTTTTAGGGTGTAATATGGAACAAAGAGAGGACAAATTTTAAGAGGCTTCGTTCTTTGACAACCGAATAGGAAAAGCGAAGGCCCGGTCCCTTTACGGAAGGGTCCTTTATTTGCTTTATTTCTTCTCGCATCGAAACTGCTACGATCACGTTCGGTAATAAACGGACCCGGGGGGGGAAGAAAGATGGAGACCAACCACCAAAGAGTAGAAGACGTTGAGCTTGCCGCCTTCCTTGATTTCAGCGAAGCGGCGGCGGGATTAGAGCCCTTGGCCCTGCAATATGAAATAGCCGATCAGGCTTTGATTATGAGGGCATCCGGGGACCCGCATTTCCTCATTAACCGGGTCATCGGCCTGGGGGTTTTGGCGCCGGCCCGGCGGGAAACCATCTCCCGCTTTAGGCAGGATTTTGAGAAGACCGGCATTGACCGGTATTTTGTCCACATTGTCGATGAGGCCCAACCGCAAGAGCTGAAATCCTGGCTTGCCGCGGAAAACCTCGTGCCTCAACGCCGCTGGATGAAGTTTATCCATAAAGGGGGGCTGTCCCCGGAGTCCGGTTCAGACCTGGAGGTGCGTCTCGTTGACGGAGCCTATGGCGAAGCCTTCGGCCGCATCGTCGCCGCCAGCTTTGATATGAAGGAGGCGGCAATCCCGGCTCTGGCAAAATTGACCGAACGGCCTAAATGGCACATTTACATGGGCTTCGCCGAGGGCCAGCCGGCCGCCGCCGGGGCGCTTTTTGTCGATCAGGGCGTCGGCTGGTGCGATTTTGGGGCGACCTCTTCAAAATTCAGGCGCCGCGGCGGCCAACGGGCCATGCTGGAAGCGCGCATCAAGGCGGCGCGGGACCTCGGGTGCGATCTCATCGCTACCGAAACCGGTGAAGCGGTCGAAGGCGATCCGCAGCATTCCTACCACAACATTCAATGGGCCGGTTTTGAAGAGTCATATTTGCGCGATAACTTTGCCCCGGGCCCCTGAACGCAGGCCGCCGCCGGGGGCAAAATGATGAGGAATGATGAGGCTTTGCCGCTGAAGGGCCCCTGTTTCCAGCGATATCAAAGACTTAGTCGGTTTTAAACGGGGTCAAAACGCCTCAAAACCGCTCCGAAACGGTCCCAAACGGCTACAAACCGTGCCGAAACGGCGTTTTCAGCCGGATCAGCCGTCAACCACGCCGCGGAAATAATCGATGGTTTTTTCCAGGCCCTGGTCCAAGGTAATGCCGGGCTGCCAGTTGATCGCTTCCTGAGCGAAGGAAATATCCGGGCAGCGTTGCAGGGGGTCGTCGGCGGGCAACGGCTGTTCGACCAGTGTCGATTTGGCGCCGGTCAGGGTGATCACCTTTTCGGCCAGCGCGCGGATGGTGAACTCGCCGGGATTGCCCAAATTCATCGGCCCGGTGACATCATCGCTGGCGCCCATCAGGCCGATGAGGCCGTCGATCAGGTCGTCGACGTAACAGAACGACCGGGTCTGCGAGCCGTCGCCGTAGAGCGTGATCGGCTCGCCTTTCAGCGCCTGCACGATGAAGTTGGACACCACCCGGCCGTCGTCGGGCAGCATGCGCGGGCCGTAGGTGTTGAAAATGCGGGCCACCCGGATATTCAATTGATGCTGGCGGTAGTAATCGAAGAACAGGGTTTCGGCGCAGCGCTTGCCCTCGTCGTAACAGCCGCGCGGGCCGATCGGGTTGACGTTGCCGGTGTAGGCTTCCGTCTGCGGGTGCACCGACGGGTCGCCGTAGACCTCGCTGGTCGAGGCCTGCAAAATCTTGGCGTTGAGCCTCTTCGCCAGGCCCAGCATGTTGATGGCCCCGTGGACGCTGGTCTTGGTGGTCTGCACCGGGTCGTGCTGGTAGTGCACCGGCGAGGCCGGACAGGCCAGGTTGTAGATCTCGTCGACCTCCACATAGAGCGGGAAGGTGACGTCGTGACGGAGGAATTCAAAACGGGGGTTGTCGTAAAGGCCCAGGATATTTTCCCGCGTACCGGTGTAGAAGTTGTCGACGCAGAGCACATCGTGGCCGTCGGCAATGAGGCGGTGGCACAGGTGGGAGCCCAGAAAACCGGCGCCGCCGGTTACCATGATGCGTTTTGTCGCGGCCATTGGTGACCTCCTTGGGCTCTCATCGACTGCTTCTTTAGTACCATCCAAGGTGCTGGAAGATAAAGGCTTATCGGCTTAGAAAATCCCAAGCCCGCCGTTTATCCCAGGCGCGGTTGGGTTGGGGTTAAGCTGCCGTTTTATGAACTGTTGCGCTCAAGCGCCCGTTTTATGAACTCAGGTCTGCAGCAGGCGGTGTTCGGCATCCTGCAATACCAGGGCCGTCAGCCGCCCCGTATGATAGGCGCCGGTGTCGATGCCGATGCGGTTGCCCGGAAATTCCACGTCCAGGGTGATCGAATGGCCGTGCACGACGACCTTGCCGAAATCCTCGCCGGACTCCAGGAAATCATGGCGAATCCACATCAGGTCGACGTCCTGCTGGCGGTCGAGCGCCACCTCCGGGCGCACCCCGGCATGGACGAAAAGATAGTCGCCTTCGCTGTGCAGGAGTTTCAGGCCCCGGAAAAAGTCCAGGTGGGCAGCGGGCAGGGCCCGGGCCAGAGCCTGGCGGCCGCCGTCGTGCCAGGCCGGCGGCGGTAAGGGGCGCGGCACCTCGATGCCGTAACTCTCCAGCGCCTCCATGCCGCCGTTCATCATCCAGGTTTCAGCCAGGGCGCCGTCGTTCAGATACCGCAGCAGCATATCGTCATGGTTGCCTTTCAAGTAAACCGCCTCGAAACCGGGGGGCGGGCCCGCAATCAGGCGCTCAATAACGGCTTCCGACTCCGGCCCCCGGTCGATGTAATCACCGAGATAGACGATCAGCCGGCGGACTCCGGGGGGCAGGGGGGCGGCATCGACCTCGATCATGCCCTGCAGGCGGGCCAACAGGTCGACCCGGCCGTGAATGTCGCCGACGGCGTAGATCCGGCAGTTCGGCGGGGTCTGCGCCTTATGGTCCATGGCGGGCTCCGGGCCAGAGGCTTTCGGCCACACCGGGTAGCGGCCCCGGCACGGGGGCGGCGGGGGCGGAATTCGGCGTTGTCGGCTTTGACTTGCGGTACATTTCGAGTAAGTGTCTATTAACGGTTCAGGCTTTAGATTATGGCTATTGAAATCCGTCTTCAACAATGGGCTTAGCAGGCATGGCCAATATCGGCAATGTGGCGTCAATGACCGGACGGGAAGCGACCAGCGAGGAAATCCTCCTGCGCGGCCGTCTGCGCCGGGTTACCGAAAACCCGGCCGGCATGTACGCCGTCCACCTGCACCTTTCGGAACTGCGGGCCAGCAACCGGGCGGCGCACTTTATCCACATTGCGGCCCGCACTTTTGAGAACCTGGTCAACAGCTACGACACGACCTTGTACCAGTTGTCCAATGCCGATTTCGTGCTGCTCTGCCGCGACGTGCCGGTCGATGATATCGACAACGCCATTCTCAAGGTCCGCGCCCTGTTCAGCGAAGACCCCCTGACCGCCGCCGAGGACGGTTCCTTCGAGGACCGTTTCACCACCTGGTACGACCTGTCGCAGACCGTCGACCTGGCCGCTTTCGACACCGTTGTGGAAGGCTTGGTCGAAGAGCTTGAGGAGCGCATGCGCAAGGAGGCGGAGGCCGCCGCCGCCGGCATCGCGCGCAGTATGTCAGGCGAACCGCTCGACCCGCGCAACCTGACGGCCATCAACCAGAAACTGCTCGACACCCAGATCGCCGACCTCATCCAGCATCAGACGGCGGTCGAGGTGCTGCCCAATGCCAAGGGCCAGATCATGTTCGATGAATATTTCATCGCCATGCACGACCTGCAACGGCGCATCGCCCCCAACATCAATCTGTTCGGCAACAACTGGTTGTTCCAGTATCTGACGGAAACCCTGGATAAGCGCCTGCTGGTGGTGCTGGCCCGCAAGGATTATGACACCCTGCCCGAACCGATCAGCATCAACCTCAATGTCTCGACCGTGCTGTCCCGGGAATTCCAGCAGTTCCACCGCACCGTCGGCGAGAATTCCTCGAAGGTCGTCGTCGAACTGCAGTTGATCGATATTTTCGCCGATCTCAGTTCCTATCGGTTTGCCCGTGATTCGCTCCAGGAAATCGGCTACAGCGTTTTGATCGACGGGCTGAGCCCGATCTCGCTGCAGTACTTCGATCCCAGCCAGCTGCAGCCGGATTTCATCAAGATCGGCTGGGCCTCGGAATATTACGGCGAGTTGGACGGGCAGGAACTGGTAGACCTGAGGCACTCCATCGACCTGACCGGCAAGGAAAAACTGATCCTGGGCCGGGTCGATACCGAGAACGCCGTCAAATGGGGACTGTCGCTGGGCATCCGGCGTTTCCAGGGGCATTACGTGGACACCATTGTCGACGCCATGGTCACCAAGGGCATTATCTAAGGAAAGCTGATGGCGACAAC
>JADHTD010000187.1 GCA_016776525.1 Rhodospirillales bacterium | reverse complement strand
GTCAGGTTGTTCTTCGGGATAATACTTCTTGAGGATTTTCTTGGCCTCTTGAATCTTCGGGTTGGGATCATCCCATTCCCGGAAGATGGTGGCGAAGTAGACTCCTTCGACAGCCTTCTTGCCCGCAAGTTCCGGCACTTTCGGGCTCTTGCCAAAGAACACGTTGACGACCGGTGCTTTCCAGCCGAGCTTGGCGCGTTCCGTATAGACCTTGGCGGCCGGTTCCGGAGCACAGGAACAAATCAGGGCATCGACGTTGGAGCTTTTCATCTTGATGACCTGGGAGCTGAGATCCACTTCCTTCGGCTCATAACCCTCCGCAGCCACCATTTTGACGCCGTACTTCTTAAGTCCCACTTCAATTCCTTTGAGGTGGGTCTTTCCGGATGCGTCGTTCTGGTAGATCACACCGATATTCTTTGCCCCGAAGACTTCCTTGGTAAAGCGGACCAAATCGGTGCCTTCCTTGTCATAGGGCGGATAAAGCGGGAAAACATAGCGGCTTTTATAGAACACATTTTTGCCGGCACCGGTACCAGCTCCGATCAGGGGCATGTTCTTGGACACGATGTAATCGATAACCGCCTTGGTCGGCGCCGAGCCCAGCGGCGCGACAATAGCGAAACATTTGTCGCGTTCGATGAAGCGCTTGACGATGTTCTTCGTGCGCGCCGGCTCGTACTTGTCATCGACCATCTTGTACTTGATCTTGCGGCCGTTAATTCCGCCGCTGTCGTTGACATGCTTGAACCAAGCATCGGCGCCTTTGCCCATGCGGAAGTAGCTTGATACTTTTCCGGTCATCGGCTGATACGAGCAAATAAGAATCTCCTTGTCGCTAACACCGGGCCCGTTTGCCGCCCAGGATCCCGTCGCCGCCAGGGCCATGAGACCCGCGCCGGCGATAATTGTCGCCTTGGTAATAAAACGTCTCATTTATCTATTCCTCCCAAAGGTTGGAGTGCTTCTCAAAACTACCCCCGGCGGGATTATTTCCGGTCAAACCGGAACCCGTCGTGAGCATCCCATTGGCTTGTGGCCCTTAATAAGGCAACCCGGCCAAAAGCCCTTTCGCGGCGAACCGGTAACCGTCACCGCAATTCCTTAAAATTCTTTCGTGTCTTCGTCTTTTCCTCATTGGGCGGGGATGGTTATTCCTGCGCCCCCATGTACGAATTGACGACATCCTTGTTCTTCCCGAGTTCATCCACCGTGCCTTCAACGGCGATTCGCCCGACTTGCAAGACATACCCGTAATCGGCGTTTTTAAGCGCTACATTGGCGTTCTGCTCGACCACCAACAGGGTCATTCTGTGTTCCTTGTTGATGGTGCGGAGCGTATTGAAAATTTCGCTAATAATGATCGGCGCCAACCCCAGGGACGGCTCGTCCAGCAACAGCAACCGGGGCCTAGCCATCAGGCCGCGTCCGATGGCCAGCATCTGCTGCTCGCCGCCGGACAGGGACCCGCCGAGTTGGCGGCTGCGCTCTTTGAGTACCGGGAAAAGATCCAGCACCAATTCAAGGTCGCTTGCGATGCCGGGTGTGTCCTTGCGCGAATAGGCACCCATGTTCAGGTTTTCCGTTACTGTCAGGTCCTTGAATATCTTGCGTCCTTCGGGAACCTGGGCGATGCCCAATTTCACAATCTGGTTGGTGGTCAGGCCGCCCAACGGCTTGCCTTCGAATTCAATCGTCCCCCCCGACGGTTGGACCGTGCCGGAGATCGACTTCAGGGTCGTCGATTTACCTGCCCCGTTAGCACCCAGCAGTGTCACGATGGACCCTTCCTCGATGGCTAGGGAAATTCCCTGCAACGCCCGGACGGCGCCGTAATTGGCTTCAACGTTATCAAGGCGAAGCAGGGCCATTAATGGTCCTCCCCCAGGTAGGCGTTGATGACGTCGCGGTTGGTCTGAATGTCGGACGGCGTTCCGTCGGCTAGATTTGCGCCGAAATTGATGACGTGGATATAGTCGCAGACCGTCATCACCATGGACATGTCGTGTTCCACCAGAAGAATGGTGATGCCGAATTCCTCGTTGACCCGTTTGATGATCGCCTTGAGCTCCGAGGTTTCCTCTTCGTTGCAGCCGGCTACCGGTTCATCGAGTAGGATGATGTCTGGCTCGGCGGCAAGTGCGCGCGCCAGTTCCACCCGTTTCTGCATGCCGTAGGGAAGGTTCCTGACCAGATTGTCCAGCTCGCCCTGAAGGTGCAGCGATTCCGCTAATTGAACGGCGCGGTCCCTGAGCTTGGCTTCAATGCGCCTGGACGATGGCAAGGCCAGCATGTCGGCGAAGGGGTTGCCGAGAAGCCTGTGGGCGCCGATCAGAATGTTGTCCAGGGTCGTCTGTTCGTTGAACAGGTTGATGTTCTGGAACGTACGCGCCATGCCGAGCTGAATGATTTGATGGGCCTTGAGCCCCGTAATGGGCTTATCGCGCAAATAGACCTCGCCCTCATCGACGTTTTGGAAACGGCTGAGAACATTAAACAGGGTTGTTTTGCCGGCGCCATTGGGGCCGATCAGGCCGACCACCTTGCCTTCCTCGACATCCAACGAAATCTTGTTGCACGCGACGACGCCGCCAAAGCTGACGGTGACGTTTTCGCAATGGAGATGCGCGCTCATGGCTTGGCCTCGTTGGTCGAACCGGTTTCAGCCTGCTCAAGTTGGCGGCGTCTCAGGGCGCGGAATGGCCTGGCCAACAGATCGGCGATACCGGCGGGAGCCATCAGCAACACGGCGATCAGCACCACACCTTTGAGGATGTAGGCGAAGTCGGCCAGTGTTTCAAAAAAGAACGGCACCATGACGACGAAGATTCCGCCGATGAACGGCCCCATCAGAACAGCCGACCCGCCGACCACGGTAGCGACAAGGAAATCGACGGAATACCATATGTCGGCATAGACCTCGGCCGACACGTAATTGACGATATGAGCGTTGAGCACACCGGCGACCCCGGTGATGAAAGCGCTTATGGAAAAAGCCAGTGTGCGGTAGAAAACGCGGTTGATGCCGGCGCTTTCCGCCGCCCGTTCCGAATCCCTAAGCGCCATGAACGCCCGTCCCACGCCTGATCGAACTATACCATAAATGAAAAGGGTGATGAGGCCGATGGTGAAAAGGGATACGTAGTAAAACCCTAAATCCTCGATCTCCAGCCCCAGGATACGATTGGGCGGCAGGGAAATTCCTTCCCGGCCCTGGAAGATGGGGACGTTGTTAGCAACGGTGCCGATAAAAAACGCAAAGCCCAGCGTGCCGATAGCCATGAAGGCTCCGGACAGGCGGAGGAAGATCAGCCCCAGAAGAAATCCGATAAAAGCCGCCATCAAGCCGCCGGCAATGATCCCGACCAGCAGGTCAACGGCAAAATACTTGGTCAACAGCGCCGACGTATATGCCCCGATGGCGAGAAATCCTCCATGGCCGACGGTCACCAGGCCTGTGTAGCCGGTCAGAACGCTGACGCCCTGGGCGGCGATGATGTAAAGGATGATTAGGGACGCCTGCGACGCCATCCAGCCTTCCACCCCCGGAAAAATGGGAAAGGCTAGGGCAGCCAAGAACAAAACACCTGCGGCGAGCCAGTTCTGGCGCCCGAATTTCTGCTTCAACTTATCGGTGCGGGTTTGGATGGTGTTTTGTTCGGCCATTCAAACCTCACGGCGGTGCTGGATGCCAAAAAGGCCTTGAGGCCTGAACGCCAGCAGCATGACGATCATAATAAACGCTGTCACCGTTTTGAATTCCGATCCCAGGTAACCGCCCGCCAGATTTTCCGTCACCCCGATCAGCAGTGCGCCGACGATGGCACCGGGGATCGAATACAGGCCTCCGAAGACGGCGGCCACGTATCCCTTGATCAGGACCTCGTCCATCATCTCGGGCGCGACATAAATGATCGGCGCGATCAGTACGCCGACGAAGGCGGCGAGAAACCCGGCCATGCCCCATGTCAAAAGCACGATGAAACGCACCGGTATGCCCATGAGTTCCGCCGTTTCCGGATCGTCGGTGACGGCCCGCATGGCAATGCCCTGCTTGGTGTACTTAAAGAAATAATAGAGTGCGGCACCGATCGCCACCGCCCAGGCCATGTTGATCAGATGGCCTTGGCTGAGAAGCCCGCCGATAACCTTAATCGGTGTAGGGTCGAAGGTGACGGGAAAGGCCTTGGTGTCGCGGCCCCAAAACCATCCGGCCACGCCATGCAGGATGTAATAAACGCCCAGCGTTGCCGTAAACAGTGTCAACCAGTCTGAATCGGCGATCGGGCGCATGACCAGCCGTTCCACTAGGATGCCCAGACCTATACAGAAAACAACGGCCAGGCCTAAGGAAACGTAATAATTCAAGCCTAGATCTTTGATGAAAATCAGCGCCATGAAGGCACCGATCATGGAAAAATCGCCTTGCGCCAGATTGATAGTGCGGGTATTGCGGAAAACGACCACCACAGCGACGGCGGTTAGGGCATAGAGGCTCCCTGTCGCCAAACCGCTGATGACCTGCTGGCCAAACACTCGATCATCCCCTTGGTGGTTTTGGCTAAAACGGAATTGATTTCCGATAAAAGCCTTTAAAAAATGAATTCCCCCGTTGATAAAACCGCTGGAGAGTGTTCCCGTCAACTAACACAAACGAGCATGGGCCATGCGCTGAGTGCATATCACGAGAGATAGTCCCTATTCTTCGGGTGGTTTTTGGCTAATACGGAATTAAATTCCGAAAAAACCTTACTTTTTATGTTTTCTGTGCAAATTATGTTTTCGGTGCAAATGTTTTCAGAAATACGGGGCGTTTCTTTTATGGTATAAAATACTCGGGTGTTTTCGTTATTTCGTCAATAGGCTAAATCGGTGGTTTAAGAAAAATGCTGGAATTCTTTGAATCCGTCAGCCGCTCCATCGCCGACCCGACCCGTGTTCGAATTCTCAAGATGCTGGAACCGGGAGAGTTATGCGTGTGTCAGGTCACGGCAATCCTGGGGCTGGCCCCGGCGACGGTGTCGAAACACCTGTCGCTGCTAAAAATGGCCGGGCTGCTGTCACAGCGAAAAGAAGGGCGCTGGGTCTTCTACCGGCTGTCCAAGCACGACAACAACCCTTACGCGCCACCGGTCTTAGGGCTAATGCAGGGTATCCTCGATGACGACCCCGTCATTGCCGAAGACAGGACGCGCCTGGACACGGTCAATGCCGTGCCGCTGGAAACACTGTGCGGAGAAGGGCGTCATTTCTTTGCCGACAAGCCGAACCGGAAAGGTTCTTCAAGGGCGGCAAGTTAAGCCGCGTTGGACCCGCGCCCCTGTTCGGCGGCGTCACCGGCCTCCTCGTCGTCCCGCCACGCCACCAGCACGGTATGTTTGGCGTGGTCCTTCATCACCTCGGCGATGTATTTTAATTCCTGAGCCTTGCGGGCCTTGAGTATGGGATCGCATACGTTCAGGGGCGCCAGGCTCTGGTTGATGATCCAGGCCGAGGGTTCGATACCGGCCCGGCGCAGGTCTTTCTGCAAATCCGCGGCTTCATGCACCGGCGTTGCTTCCGCCAGAGTGCAGACGAAGACCCGCGTGAAGTCCGGATCGCGCAGGCGCGGCAAAAGCTTGCTCACCGCTTCGGGCACGTCACTGGCTAGCCGGCTAACTTCCCGGTGGTAGGCTTCGGCGGCATCGAGCAAAAGGATGGTATGGCCCGTCGGCGCCGTGTCGAGGATAACGACCCGGTCGCGGGCCTGATCAACCGTGCGGGCAAAGGCCTGGAATACAGCAATTTCCTCTGTACAAGGCGAATTCAGGTCTTCTTCCAACAGCGCCCGGCCGTCGTCATCAAGCGCCGCACCGGTCGTCTCCATGACGTGAGCGCGATATTTTTCGACCTCAAGGGCTGGATTG
>JADHTD010000186.1 GCA_016776525.1 Rhodospirillales bacterium | reverse complement strand
CAAAGATCGGAAATTATTTTATGCGGCGACCATTCCGGCCTTATCTGAGTTTCCACAAGAGCGGCCCACCGCTCAACCGGGGTGCAGGCCGGAGGCCTTTGCCGTTCCTATTCCTGTTGACCGACGACAGACGGTTGCCCCACCCGGAAGCGGCCCTTGCTTCAATGCCTGCGGGCAGCGCCGTTATCTTCCGGCATTACGGGGCGCCGGACCGGGCCGCCCTGGCCCGCCACCTTGCCCGCCTGTGCCGCAAGCAGGGAGTTATATTTCTGGTGGCCGGTGATCTCCGGCTGGCCTGGACGGTTGGCGCCGATGGCGTGCATTTTCCCGAATATCTGATCCGACGGGCCCCGCACGCTTGCAAGGCATGGCAGGCAACAGGGCGCCTGATCACCGCCGCCGCCCATTCCGAAGCGGCTGTCTTGCAAGCCGCTCGTTTCGGCGTTGATGCCGTTTTGCTGTCGCCGGTTTTCCCCACGGCCAGCCATCCGGAGGCCGCCCCTCTGGGCTTGCTGCGCCTGGCGGCGGTTTGCCGTACCAGTCCCGTGCCCGTTTACGCTCTGGGCGGGGTCAGGTGGTCTTCGTTGCGGCGATTGGAAAATACGGGAGCTGCCGGGGTCGCAGGAATTTCACTACTGAAAAACTCTTAAAGATTTTCCAGGGCCCGGTCCAAAAAAGAAGGAGCGGCCCAAGGCCGCTCCTTCCGGAAACAAACGTCTGATGAAGAACTGGCTTAGAAGGCCAAGTCCACACCAGCGACGATGCCCCAGCCTTTGTTCTTAAGGGCTGCGGTTTTGGCTTCGTCAATGTACTCAGCCTGGAACAACGACGCCTTCATGTCGATGCCCGGGCCCATGTTGTAGCCAGCGGACAGCATGATGACCGAACGTTCGTCATCGGCTGCGGTGCTGGTCAGGCCTTCGGCTTCGCCGTGGGCGTAGGACAGGCTGACGCTGGTCGGGCCGGCCTTGTAGGAGACGCCGACGTTATAGAAGTCGCCGTCGGTGGACGTACGACCGGCAACACTGCCGTCATCATCGCTGATCTGCGTGTAAGCGCCGCCGACGGTGATGCCGGACATGCTGACGCTGAGGCCGCCGGTGATGATATCCCGGTCGCCGTTGTTGGCCTGGGTTTCTTCTCCGTGCCAGATCAGGGCAGCGCCGACCGAGGTGCCGCCGAATTTGCCGTTATAGGCGGCGCCGACGTCGTATTCGGAACCAGCGCCGGTGTTCATGTTGGTCATACCGTTCTGGGTCGTGGCACTATCCGGAGCATAGGAAGCACCGATCTGCAGGCCGCCGAAGCTCGGCGATTTGTAGCCGATTTTGTGGGCGTCGCTGAGGCCGTCGACATACGGGCGTTCCTGGGCGGAGTTGCTGCCCGGGTTGACGATCCAGTTGTCGGAGTCCGTGCGGTCGATACCGACGTCCGGAGCTTCTTTTTTCATGCCCCACGTCGGGGTTTTGTCGGCGCCAATCAGCACGGTACCCATGGACGGGCTGCTGAGGTAGACGGCGACCGAGTCACGGCCGGTGGCGCCGCGGTCAGCTTCGATTTCGAGAACGGCCTTGACGGTGATGCCGTTGTCCAGCTTGGAGCTACCGGAGAAGGTCAGCTCGGAATCCTGCTGCACGTCGATATCATTGTAGTTGCTCTCAAAAGCCGTACCGGCGCCTGTTTCAAAGGCGCTCTGCTGCGTGGCAAAACCAACCCAGTTTTCCATGAAACCGCTGACGCCCAGCTTGATCTTTTCCGCGGCGGAAGCCGGGGAGGCGAGCATGCCGGCAGCAACCAGGGCTGTCGTGGCAATAAGTGTTTTCTTCATGATTTCCCCTCATAAATTTTATCAATTGATTGCCAGTTTAAACCGGCAAAGGGTTACGGAACATTCCGATGCCACAGATATAGCCATTTTTGGGGCCTTCCGGTCAAGCAAGAAGCACCCCGGATGTGATATAATTTCCACGATGTGTCTTTATTGCAACAGATCCTCCTGGGCCGGGGATTCACCTCGCCTTTCCAGGGCGTTACCTAAAAAGGTTTGCCGGCTGTCAGCCCTTGGGGGAAATATCCTGGTTAAAGTAAGATTGGACTGTTCCCTATCGGTGTTCTTGCGTATAAGGAGCCCTAGGTCGGCTCGATTCAAAATATGTTTGTTTGATTAAGTCTAAGGGGACAGGGGTGCCATGCGGAACCGGCAGTTTTATTTGAACATTTTTTCCTGTGCCGTGCTGGCGCTTACGCTGCTGGCCGTATCTGCCTGTGAGGGCCTAAAACCAGACCCCGTGGTGGAAGAAAAGCGGGAAACCATATTCGGCGAAGGCGGCTTTCAGCTTTTCGGCGATGATAAAAAGAAAAATTTGGACCGCGGCGGCGAGATCGGCGTCAACGCCTTCCTCTGGCGCGCCGCCCTGGACACCATTAATTTCATGCCGGTGGCTTCCGCCGACCCCTTCGGCGGGGTTATCATCACCGACTGGCATTCACCTTCGGGCACCGCTAACGAACGTTTCAAACTGAATATCTACATTCTGGGCCGCGCCTTGCGGGCGGACGGCATCCGAGTCTCCGCTTTCCGCCAGGTGCGCGACGCCAGCGGTTGGCGGGATGTGCCGATGCCGTCCGATACGTCCCTGAAGATTGAGGACTCGATCCTAACCAAGGCCCGCCAGATTCGCCACACCAACCTGGAGATCAATAAGTAACCCCGCATTCCGCAGGGCGCCCTCTCCAATGACAGGCTCACAACGGCTCAGGCGGCATCGCACGCGAGGACAGCCGGATGTAAGGCCGGTTTATTAATTTCCCGGGCAACACTCCAAAATCGCGGCCCGCTTAAAAAAACTGAAACAGCATGTCCCGATATAATTTCAAACAAACCGAAGAAAAGTGGCAGAAAGCCTGGGAAGACCGGCAGAGTTTCGCTGTCCATGTGGACCCGGAAAAGCCGAAGTACTATGTCCTCGAGATGTTTCCCTATCCGTCCGGGCGCATCCACATGGGCCATGTCCGCAATTATACGCTGGGCGATTTGGTGGCGCGCTACAAAAGGGCCCGCGGCTTCAACGTCTTGCACCCCATGGGCTGGGACGCTTTCGGTCTGCCGGCGGAAAACGCCGCCATCGAAAACAAGACCCACCCGGCCCTTTGGACCCGGCAAAACATCGAAACCATGCGCCAGCAGCTCAAGACCATGGGCTTGTCTTATGACTGGAACCGGGAGCTGGCCACCTGTGAGCCGGATTATTACCGTCACGAGCAGAAGATGTTTCTCGATTTTCTCGAGGAAGGCTTAGTTTACCGCAAAGAATCCTGGGTCAACTGGGATCCTGTCGAAAATACCGTGCTGGCCAATGAACAGGTCATCGACGGCAAAGGCTGGCGGTCCGGGGCGCCCGTTGAAAAAAGGCAACTGTCCCAGTGGTTTTTGAAAATAACGGCCTTCGCCGACGACCTGCTGGAAGAACTTAAGTCCCTGGAACGCTGGCCGGACCGGGTGCGCCTGATGCAGGAAAACTGGATCGGGCGCTCCGAGGGCGCCTATATGAATTTCGCCCTCAAGGAGCGCGATGACAGCCTTCAGGTTTTCACCACCCGGCACGACACTATTTTTGGCGCCTCTTTCTGCGCCATCGCCGCCAGCCATCCGCTGGCCCAGGAGCTTGCCGGAAAAGACCCGGATCTGGCCGACTTTATCGCCGAATGCAACCGCATGGGGACCAGCGAAGCCGACATTGAAACGGCGGAAAAGAAGGGTTTTGATACCGGCCTGAAGGCCTTGCATATGTTCCAGGAGGGCCGGGAACTGCCGGTTTATGTCGCCAATTTTGTGCTCATGGAATACGGCACCGGCGCTATCTTCGGCTGTCCGGCCCACGATCAGCGCGACCTGGACTTCGCCCGCAAGTATGGTCTTGACGTCATTCCCGTCGTTGCCCCGAAAGATGTCGATCCAAAGACCTTTGAAGTTGGCGACGAGGCCTTCATCGACGAGGGCCTTCACATCAATTCCGATTTCCTCGACGGGCTTAACGTGGAGGACGGCAAGGCTGCCGCTTCCGACGGGCTGGAAGCCATCAGCGCCGGTGAGCGGGCCATAACCTACCGGCTCCGGGATTGGGGTGTTTCCCGGCAACGGTATTGGGGCTGTCCGATCCCCGTCATCCACTGCGGCGATTGCGGTGTCGTGCCGGTGCCGGAAACGGACTTGCCGGTCACTTTGCCGGATGATGTTACCCTGGACGAGCCGGGCAATCCCCTCGACCGTCATCCGACCTGGAAGCGGGTCAACTGCCCCCGGTGCGACAAGCCGGCGGAGCGGGAAACCGATACCTTCGATACTTTTTTTGAGTCATCCTGGTATTTCGCCCGTTTTTGTTCGCCCCAGGCCGAAACAGCCCTTGATCGCCAGGCCGTCGATTACTGGATGCCGGTCGACCAATACATCGGCGGCATCGAACATGCGGTGCTGCACCTGCTGTATTCCCGGTTTTTTACCCGGGCCCTCAAACAATGCGGCTATCTCGGCGTTAAGGAGCCGTTTGCCGGCTTGATGACCCAGGGCATGATTTGTCACGAAACCTATCGGGATGAAAACGGCGCCTGGCTCTATCCGGATGACATCGACTTCTCCGGCGCAGGCCATCCGGTCCACGCCGAAACCGGCAAGCCGGTTACCGTCGGGCGCTCGGAAAAAATGAGCAAATCGCGCCGCAATGTGGTCGACCCGGAAGCCATAATCGACCAGTACGGTGCCGATACGGCCCGGCTGTTCATGCTGTCCGACAGTCCCCCAGACCGAGACCTGGACTGGACCGACGCCGGCATCGACGGCGCCTGGCGGTATGTCAGCCGCCTTTGGCGGATGATCGATGCCCGCCTCGGCCGGCTGCCGCCGCCGGGGACACCAAGGCCGGATGGGGGCCTCAGTGAAGCCGGGGACCAACTGCACCGAGCCCTGCACAGAACCATCGCCAACGTCTCCGGTGACTTGGACCGCTTTCACTTCAACAAGGCCGTTGCCCGTATCCGGGAGCTGACAAACCTGATTGATGAGCTTGACGGCGCGCTGGGCGGCGTCGAAAGTGACGGCTGGGTATTGCGCGAAAGCCTGGAGGTCGTGGTCCGGCTGGCCGGACCGATGATGCCGCATCTGGCGGAAGAGTTATGGCAGGCCTTAGGCCATCAGGTCCTGCTGGTCGACACAGCGTGGCCCGAGGCCGAAGCGGCCCTCCTGGTGGAGGAGACCATGACGGTCGCCGTTCAGGTCAACGGCAAGCTCCGGGGCACCGTTGAACTGCCCAAGGACGCCGCCGAAAACGAAGCCCGGGAGGCTGCTCTCGCCCTGCCCCGGGTAAGCCAAGCCCTTGACGGAAAGGAACCGCGAAAAGTGATTGTCGTTCCCAACAGGATTATCAATGTCGTGGTCTAAAGCCATCGTTCTCTCCCTGTCGCTGAGCCTGGTTTCAGGCTGCGGCTTCCGGCCCCTGCACGGCACCCAGCTGGGCGCTACGGCTACGGCCGAACTGGCGGCAATCGAAATCAAGCCCATTGCCGACCGCCTGGGCCAGCAGCTGCACAACAATCTTATCGATATGCTCACCCCGCGTGGCCACCCGCAGGAGCCCCGCTATATTCTCACTGTTTCAGTAACCAGCTCGGTTCAGGGGCTTGCCGTCCGCAAAAGCGCCCTGGCGACCCGGGCCAACGTCCGGCTGGCTGCCACTTTTTCCCTGCGGCGCAAAGGAACAGCGGAGCCCCTGATGGGCGGCACCAGCCTGATTGTCAGCAGCTATAATGTTATTGATTCTGATTTTGCCTCCCTGAAGGCCGAAGAGGGCGTTAAAAAACGCGGCGTCGAACAGCTGGCCGACGATATCCGGACCAAGCTGGCGGTTTATTTCTCCCAGCGGCGAACCT
>JADHTD010000185.1 GCA_016776525.1 Rhodospirillales bacterium | reverse complement strand
GGTCAGGGAATAGCCGCCGTCGATATCCACTGTCGTCGGATCCTTAAAATCGTCCGTATGCAGGATGAATCCCCGTTCGGGTTCAACCGGGCCGCCGTAATGGATGCGGATATCGCCACCGGCCTGTTCGGCTTCGATGCCGAAACCCTTGAGGAAGGATTGCATCGGACCCTTGCCGTAAGAGCGGTTGACGATCAGCCCGAAGGCCCCCTTGGCGTCGTGATTGACCATGAAGATAACGGTTTCGGCAAAACGGGGGTCGGCCATCTTGGGACTGGCCACCAACAGTTTGCCGGTCAGGAAATTGCTCCCCTTGGCGGGCTCGTCCGCCGCCTGCCCGGCGCTCGGCTGGACCCCGACGGCAAACAAGGCGAACACCGCCATATAAAGGACATGCCTGAAAACCATGCGGGGTATTTTAGCAGAAACCGCCATTGAGAGTCCGCTAAGGCGTTTTCTGGGGGCCGGCGGCCTCTCCCCCATTGCCGTCGGGGGGTGGAGCACCGGGCCAGTCAATGGGCGGTATTTCCAGGAGGGGAACCGGTCCGCCGAACAACTTCTGGCCCTGTAGGGTCAGCGGCAGGCTGAGGGTTGCCGGACCGCCGTTGCGGCCCTTTTTCGAAAGCACCCCCAGGACCACCTTCGCCGTGATCGCATCCCGGGCCTTGATCAGGCGCAGGTGCCGGAGGGTATCGACGGTTTTGTGGAAGCCTTCCACCTTGGCGGTAAAAGCGCCGATCGGCTGCAAGCTGCCGTCCAGGGCCAAAGTGCCCTGGGCGTTCAGGCCCAACGGCCCGTATCCGACGACTAGGCGGTCGATTTCAACGGTACCACCGTCGTCACGCCAGGCCGCCAGGGTATCGGCCTGACTGGCGCCCGGCTGCATTTTCCCCAGCACGCTGGCCCTCAGCGTCAACTTTTGCAGATGTTCCCCCAGCGGCAGCCTGAAAAGTCCCGGCACCGCCACATCCTCGGCATCAACGGACAGGTTAACGGCTTGCGTTTCGAGGCCGCCCCGTTTGTCGATACCTTTGCGAAGGGTCAGGGAGGCGGCTTGCACTTCAAGGCCTTTTTGCCTTTCCCGGTCGGACAATCCCAGCCCGGCCACCGTGATGTCGATATCCTGTCCGGCCCCTTCGCCGATATCAAATTCAGCCGACAGGGTCTCGGCACTGCCGCTGAGGTTCAGGGCTTTGCCGTCCTGGATGAAATTGACACTCTGGCGGCCGGTGAGCCGCAGGGTCATGTGATTGAAATTCCAGGGCCGGGTATCGAGAAAGACGGTTTCCCCGCGCCACGACCAGGGCTGCTTATCAATCGGGGGCGCAATATCCGGCGTTTCCACGGTCAGCCTCAGCTTGAAGGGAAACCCGCCGACCTCCATATGGCTGTAGGAGACCGTATAGCCGCCAAGCCTTAGATGGTCGATCCAGGCCAGGCCGTCGTCATGCAGGCCGGTGGCCAGGACGAACCACCATCCGACATAGGCAATTACCACAACACCGACGCCAATCGTTGCGAAAACCACCTTGCGGAGATTATCCAGATAGGCCGGCGCCTGATAGGTGACGGCGGCGTGCTGCTGCTTGAAGATGGGATGGATATCCATCTTGCGGGGACTGGGGGGCGGGGATTTTCTCATCGGCTTCCGGTCAATGCATAGGGTTAGCCCTTTATACCGGGTCCGCCGCCGTTGATCGAGAGCCGTCGTCCCCCCACCGGAGTCTTTGCCTCGTCGGGCAAGGATTGCTAAGCATAAGGCAGGCGGCACCGCCCTAACCATAACGGGGAAGTCCATTCCCGATGAACGACGCAAACGACCCTTAGTCCTCACCTGCCGGACAAAAATTCCTGGTTCAGGCCGCTCCTGCAACCTTCGTGCTGTTGTGGAGCACCGGTTACATCACCACCAAAATGATTCTGCCTTACGGGGAGCCGCTGACCCTGCTGTTTTGGCGCTGCCTGTTGACGGCGGTTATCATGGGCCTGCTCTGTATCCTGGCCAAAGCGCCCTGGCCGCGCCAGCGGCGGGCCTACCTGCTGGCTGCCACCATCGGCATCCTGGTTCACGGTTTTTTCCTGGGCGGCAGTTACTTTGCCATCGAACGCGGCGTCAACACCGGTATCGTCGCCCTGATCGGCGGCCTGCAACCGTTGTTGACCGCCGCCGCCGCCGGTCCTCTGCTCGGCGAGAGGGTCTCAAACCGCCAATGGCTGGGACTGGTCTTAGGCTTAGGCGGCGTTGGCCTGGTGGTCTTCGGGAAGATCGGTTTCGACACCGCCGGCCTGGCGGGAACCGGCTTTGCCGTCCTCTCGCTGCTGGGCATTACCACCGGCACCCTGGCGCAGAAACGCTTTGCCGCCCGCATCGACCTTAGGGTCAACATGACCATCCAGTTCAGTGCCGCCGCCGTCGCCGCCTTTATCCTGGCCGCCCTCACCGAAAGCATGCAGGTCGACTGGGGCCTCGAGGTATCGTTGATTCTGGCCTGGATGATACTTGTCGTTTCCATCGCCGCCTTCGGTTTGATGTTCATGCTGGTCAAATTGAATGAGACTTCCAAGGTCACCAGCCTTTTCTACCTGACGCCGCCTCTGGTATCCCTATGGGGGTTTCTGTTGTTTAATGAGACCCTCGGCCTGCTGGCCATTGCCGGCATGGTGGTGGCGGCGCTCGGCGTCGCTTTGGTGACACGACCTTAGAACGAGGCGCTTGATGACCGACGGTGATACCTGGGTCTTCGCTTACGGCTCGCTGATGTGGCGGCCGGGATTCGATTATCTGGAGGAAAGCCCGGCCCGGCTTTACGGCTATCACCGGGGGCTTTGCGTCTATTCCAATGTTTACCGCGGCACCCCGGAAAAACCGGGGCTGGTGCTGGGCCTCGACCGCGGCGGTTCCTGCCTGGGCCGCGCCTTCCGCGTCGCCGCCGGACACTGGCAGACGGTCCGCGATTACCTGTACGCGCGGGAAATGATCAACGACGTCTATCGGCCGACCTTTCTCAAGGTGCGCCTGGAAGACGGCCGGCGTCTTGAGGCCTATGCCTTTGTCGCCCGCCGCGACCATGTTCAGTACACCGGCCATCTGAGTCCCGAGCAGATGCTGCCCTGGGTCCTGCAAGGCCATGGCAAAGGCGGCAGCTGCCTTGACTATGTGGAAAACACGATCGCCCATCTGGACGAAATGGGCATTCCCGACGGGCCGCTGCATAAGGTTTTGACGTTGGCGAAAGAGTCAATCGGGTAAGGCGGTTATTCCGGTAAGGAAATAGCGCCGTCCGCGTCGATCGGAAAGAAGGGATTCCAGGCGACTTCCCAAAAATGCCCGTCCGGGTCGGCGAAATAGCCGGAATAGCCGCCCCAGAAGACCTCTTCGGCGGCCTTGATCAGTTTGCCGCCGGACTCCACGGCCAACTTGAGAACCTCATCCACCTCTTCCTTGGTGCGCCCGTTATAGGCCAGGGTGACGCCGCGGAAAGCGGGGGGGCCTTCGAAGGGCACCCCGGCGTCGGCGGCCAGGGGTTCGGCCCCGTAGAGACCCAGGATAATCCCGCCCAACTGGAAAAAGGTGATCTGTTCGTTGCTGGCCCCGGCATGGCGCTGCCAGCCGAGGCGTTCGTAAAAGGCCGTGCTGGCGGCCACATCGGCAACGCCCAGGGAAACCAGACTGAGGCGCTGTTCCATTGGTGATCTCCCATTTATCCCAGGTGCTGTTGGGTGGGGGTCGAGCCCGGGCACAAAAACTAACTACACTTCGAATAGCCGCAGGACGTGCAGGTGTCGCAGCCTTCCTGCCGGATGAGGCTGGGTTGCGAGCATTTCGGGCAGGGCCGGAATCGGGCGTCCGGGGCTTCCCCGTCAACGGCATTGAGATTAACCACCTGGCGGGCCGCTTGCCGATCGTCTTCAGCCAGTTGGCCGGGGGCGGCCAGGAAGCCGATCTTGATCATGTGCTGTTCGATGACGCCGCCGATGGCCGCCAGCAGGGACGGGATGTACTTACCGCCCATCCAGTGGCCGCCGCGGGGATCGAACACCGCCTTCAATTCCTCAACGACGAAGGAAACGTCGCCGCCGCGCCGGAACACCGCCGAGATCATGCGGGTCAGGGCCACCGTCCAGGCATAGTGCTCCATGTTCTTGGAGTTGATGAAAATTTCGAAGGGCCGCTGCCGTCCGCTGTCGTCTATAATGTCGCTCATGGTGATGTAGATGGCATGGTCGCTTTCCGGCCAGCGCACCTTGTAGGTCGCCCCGTCGAGAGCTTCCGGCCGGTCCAGGGGTTTGAACAACTGGTGCACCGGTCCTGAGTCGCCCAGGTCCTTGGGCTTGGCGCTGGTTGACGGCGCTTCCAGCGGCAGTTCCGGTTCGTCGCCCTGTCCGGTGGCATCTTTCTTTACTTCCAGCACGGCGCCGGTGACGTCGTTGGGCCGGTAGGTGGTGCAGCCTTTGCAGTCGAGATCGAAGGCTTCCATGTAGATGTCCTTGAAATCATCAAACGAGATGCTTTCCGGGCAATTGATGGTTTTCGAGATGGAACTGTCGATGTATTTCTGCACCGCCGCCTGCATGACCAGATGGTCGCGCGGGCTGAGGCCCTGGGCGTCGACGAAATAATCGGGCAGGGTTGCATTGTCCCCAAAGAGGCGGCGGAACAGCCGGTAGGCGTAGTCGCTGACATCCTCTTCCCGGCGTTCGCCGTCCGGCATCAGCACATGGCGGCTGTATTTGAAGCTGAACACCGGCTCCAAGCCCGACGACACGTTGTCGGCAAACAGCGAAATGGTGCCGGTCGGCGCAATCGAAGTGAGCAGGGCGTTGCGGATGCCGTTGTCGGCGATAGCCTGACGGACGTCGGCGTCGAGCCGCTGGATCATTTCCCCGGCCAGGTATTTTTCCGCGTCATACAGCGGGAACGGCCCCTTCTCGCGGGCCAGGTCGGCGGAGGCCAGATAGGCGGCCCGTTCGATGCGCCGCATCCAGCGTTCGGTCAGCTCGACGGCGTCGCTGCCGCCATAACGCGCCCGGCACATGATGAGGGCGTCGGCCAGGCCGGTGACGCCGAGGCCAATGCGGCGCTTGGCCTTGGCCTCGTGGTCCTGTTCGGGCAGCGGGAATTCGGAAACCTCGATGACATTGTCCATCATGCGCACAGCCGTCCGCACCAAACCGTCCAGCGCCTCTTCGTCGAGGAAGGCATCCTCGGCGAACGGGTTGTTGATCAGCCGCGCCAGGTTGACCGACCCCAGCAGGCAGGCCCCATAAGGCGGCAGCGGTTGCTCGCCGCAGGGGTTGGTGGCGTGAATCTCTTCACAGTATTTGAGGTTGTTGAGGCGGTTGATGCGGTCGATGAAGATGACGCCGGGCTCGGCATAGGCATAGGTCGCCCGCATGATCTTGTCCCACAACTGGCGGGCCGGCAGGCTCTTGTAAGTGGCGCCGCCGAAGGTCAGTTCCCAGGCGCTGTCTTCCTTGACCGCCTGCATGAAGGCGTCGGTGACCAGCACCGACAGATTGAACATGCGCAGCTTGCCCGCTTCCTGCTTGGCCTCGATAAAGGCTTCGATGTCCGGATGGTCGCAGCGCATCACCGCCATCATGGCGCCGCGGCGCGATCCGGCACTCATGATGGTGCGGCACATGGAGTCCCACACATCCATGAAACTGAGCGGTCCCGAGGCATCGGCGCCGACGCCCTTGACCGGCGCCCCCTTCGGCCGCAGCGTCGAGAAGTCGTAACCGATGCCGCCGCCCTGCTGCATGGTCAGGGCGGCTTCCTTAAGGTTGTCGAAAATGCCTTCCATATCATCGGCGATATCGCCCATGACGAAACAGTTGAACAGGGTCACACGGCGGCCGGTGCCGGCCCCGGATACGATGCGCCCGGCCGGCAGGAAACGGAAATCCTCCAGGGCCTCGTAAAAACGGCTTTCCCAGGCCCCGGGGTCGGATTCCGGGGCGGCCAGGGTGCGGGCGATGCGCG
>JADHTD010000184.1 GCA_016776525.1 Rhodospirillales bacterium | reverse complement strand
CGACCAAGCATTCCAAGCTGCCCACTTCCGCCGAGGTCATCAAGGGCGTCTGGCCGATTTCATTGCGGCAGTTGACACTGACGCCGGATTCCAAGATTTCGCTCACTTCATCCGGTTCGTCCAGAAAAACCGCATCATGCAATTGGCGGCAGGATTGTATTTCCGCCACGGCCGGACGGGTGAGCCCCAAAAGGATCGCCGCCGCAAGCAACAGCCCGCAAGCGACCCATATTTTTCTTTGGTTTGCCATCAGGGCCCTACTATATCGCTAAAACGGATAAAATCGCAAATAGGTCGCATTCGCTATCATTTGATGGCTATAACCCCTCTTTAAGGTTGGGCTGATAAGGTTTAAAGGCTGGTCAATTGACCGTTCGGCCCAGTTTTCTTATTGTATGCAGTCATGATTACCGCCGTTTCCGCATCCTTGTCCCCCAGCGACTTGTCCCTGTTCCGGGACGGAACGCAGGCCCATGAGCGCCTTCAAAAGCCGGAGTCGGAAACTGACACCCAGCAAAAAAACGGCGATACCAACGAGGCACGCTCTGCCTTGCAGCAACAGTCCCTGGAATTATCCGAACAGGAACGCATCTTCCTCGCCCGCATGCGCCAGCGCGACCAGGAAGTGCGCCGCCACGAACAGGCCCATGCTTCCGCCGCCGGACCCTACGGAGGCTCGCCCAGCTATGAATACCAGCGGGGCCCGGACGGCAAGCTGTATGCCGTCGGCGGAGAGGTTTCCATCGACGTCAGTGCGGAAGGCGACCCGGAAGCGACGGCCCGCAAGATGGAGGTGGTGATCCGCGCCGCCCAGGCCCCGGCCGACCCGTCATCCCAGGACCGCATCATCGCCGCCAAGGCCCGCCAGATCAAACAGCGGGCCGAGGTTGAAATCCGCCAGGAACAGACCGAAGAACAGGAGCAGGTCAAAGAGGAAAAGGTCAATCCTTACGCGCCCAGCCTGGAACAGGTCTCCAACGCCTACCAACAGACGGTCAACGCCGTGTCAGCCGCCAACCCGTCCGGCGGCGAAAACAGAGGCATTATCGTTTAATCAGACGTCGCCCTACCCGGCCGGTTTCACCGAACTGAAACCATCATCCACCACCAGGTTCATGCCGTGCACGGCCTTGGAGTCATCCGACGCTAGGAAGACGGCGGCCCCGGCCATGTCCTGGGGCGGCACGAAGTCGCGCCCCGACGGCGTGTTGCGGGAAAACAGCGCCAGGATTTCCGGGTCGGCCCGGTGTTCGGCATTGAGCGGCGTCGCCGTGGCGCCGGGTGAGATGCAGTTGACGTTGATGCCGTGCCCGGCCAGTTCGGCGGTTAGCGCTTTCATCATCATGATGACGCCGCCCTTACTGGAACAATAGGCCGCCCCTGTCGCATAGCCCCAGGTACCGGCGATGGAACCAATGAGGATAAGCTTGCCGGACCCCCTGCCCTTCATGCCCGGTACGACGGCCCGCACCGGCAGGAAAACGCCTTTCAGGTTGATGGCCATGGTGGTGTCCCAGTCGTCTTCGGTCAGTTCCTCGACCGGTTTGTTGATCAGGGTACCGGCGTTAGCGACGAGGATATCGACCGGGCCCTGATCGGCCTCGACAGCGGCCACCAGGGCCTCAACGTCGGCGGCTTTTGAGACGTCACAGGCATAGGCCCAGGCCGTTCCGCCCTGCCCGGTGATCTCGGCGGCCGTTTCCTCGCCGGTGGCGATGGTGCGGTTGGCGATCGCGACGCGGGCCCCTTCTGCGGCGAATTTCTTGGCGATCTCCCGGCCGATACCCGACGATCCGCCGGTGATGATGGCGACCTTGTCCTGCAAGCGCATGGAAACTCCTCCCTCTGGTATTTTGATGCGTTAGGGATAACCCAAAAAAGGCCCCGTGTCGCGCCCCAAAAAAGCGGCCAACACGGGGCCAGAAATCAAATTTCGAAATCCTCAGCTATGGGTATAGCGGAAGCCGCTCCTGTGCTCCGGGTTTTTATCGTGACGGCTGAAATGGCCGTGGGGAGCATCGCCAACCAAACTCTTGAAGGCTTCAGCCTGCAAGTGGACCAGGGTCTCATGATCGCCGCCTTCAAAATAGAGATCACCCGATTTGGCCAGGCTGTCCTCGACGATGACTTCCAGGCCATAGGCCATGCCCAGGGCCGGAATGGCGCCAAAGTCACAGTCGTCAAAGAGCGCCGTGAATTCGTCTTCGGTGGCCAGATCCACCTCCCGGCCCAGCAAATCCCGCAACTCAGCAAGGCGCAGGTGGTGGGAAGCGGGCAGCAACGCCATCATGTAGCAATCGTCGTCCTTGATGACGACGGCCTTAACCAGGCGCGAGCCCGGAACATGGGACGCCTCCGCCGTCATCGTCGATGTTTCGGTATGCTCGTGAGACAAGGGGCCATAATCGACACCAAGGTCTTCCAAGTAGTTTTGAACTGTCATTGAGATAGCCATGATACATCCCCTGTGGTTTTTTCTAAGGGCTGCAAGGTCCGGGGATTATAGCACAGACCGGCTCATTTGGCTTGGGTTGTCTTGCCTACTTCCCGCCGCCTATCGGGCTGAACGGGGCCGGGTTGAGGATTTTGTTTTCCTGGGACTGGATCAGCGGGCGGATTTTCTTGAGGAAGTTTTGCCAGTCCGGATGGGCCAGGAGTTCGGCGCGCCGCCGGGTGCGTTCCTCGAAATTATCGTACCCCCAGAGGTGGATGACCTGATTAAGCGGCCCGATTTCGGTCGAGAAAAAACCGAGAAAATTGCCGAGGATACGGGACTGGATGGGAATGCCCTCGGTTTCATAGAGCTTCACCAGCTCCGCCGTCTTACCCACATGCAGGGTGTAAATCCGTTCTTCGACGATCATTTGCGGGATGCTTCCTGGATATCGCTCAGCGTCTGCTTCGGGGTCAGCGCTTCCGGGTCGAGCACCAGTTCGATCAAGGCCGGCTTGCCGCTGGCCTGGGCGCGTTCGAAAGCCGCCGGGAAATCCTCCGTTTTCGTCACCTGTTCGCCGTGGCCGCCGTAAGCCTTGGCCAGCAGGACGAAATCCGGGTTGACCAGTTCGGTGGCGATGACCCGTTCCGGGTAATTACGTTCCTGGTGCATGCGGATGGTGCCCAGCATGCGGTTGTTGGCGATGATGAAAATGACATTGGCCCCGTACTGGGCGGCGGTGGCCATTTCCTGTCCCAGCATCATGAAACAGCCGTCGCCGTTGAAGCTGACCACCGTGCGTTCCGGCTCGGTGATCTTGGCGGCGACGGCGGCGGGTACCGAATAACCCATGGAACCGCTGGTCGGCGCCAGTTGCGTGCGGTAGGCCTTGTGCTGGAAGAAACGGTGCACCCAGACCGTATAGTTTCCGGCGCCGTTGGAGATGACGGCGTCTTCCGGCAGTACTTCGCTCAGGTGCGCCATGACCTTGCCGAAATTGACGTCACCCGGCACTTCGGTCGGCTGGATATGGGCCAGGTATTCGGCCCGGGCTTCCGGCACCGTTGCCTGCCACGCGGACGAATCGGCCGCTTCGAGGGCGGCGGCAGCGGCGGCGAATTCCCCCATTCCGGCATTGATGCCCAGCTCCGGACTGTAGACGCGGCCGATTTCCCCGACGCCGGGATGGATGTGGACCATGGCCTGGGCCGGGTTGGGAATGTCGATGAGGCTGTAGCCCTGGGTGGTCATCTCGCCCAGGCGCGGACCGGCGACAATCAGCAGGTCGCTGGCCTTGATGCGTGCCGACAGCTTGGGGTTGATGGCGATGCCGACATCGCCGATGTAATGGTCGTGGCGGTTGTCGAAGCAATCCTGGCTGCGCAGGGATGCCGCCACCGGCAACCGGTTGGCTTCGGCGAAGGTGGTGATGTCGGCAATGGCCCCGGTTGTCCAGGTCGGGCCGCCGACGATCATCAGCGGACGCTTGGCCGCCGCTAAGCGCTCGCGCAGTTCGGACATGGCGGCGGTGGACGGCGACGCCTGCACCGGCTTGGCCGGCTGTGCATCGGCGACGGTGGCCCGTTCGACCAGCATGTCTTCCGGCAGCGCCAGCACCACCGGCCCCGGCCGTCCGGAGGTGGCTTCATGGAAAGCCCGGCTCATGTATTCCGGGATGCGCGCCGCGTCGTCGATCTGTGCTACCCACTTGGCCATTTCCCCGAACATGCGCCGGTAGTCCATTTCCTGGAAGGCTTCCCGGTCGACCATGTTGCGCGCCACCTGGCCGATCAGCACGATCATCGGAGTCGAATCCTGGAAGGCCGTATGGACGCCGTTCGAGGCATTAGTCGCCCCCGGCCCCCGGGTCACCAGGCAGATACCCGGACGCCCGGTCAGTTTGCCGTAGGCATCGGCCATGTTGGCGGCGCCGGCTTCGTGGCGGGCGGTGATGACCTTGATGGCGTTGCGGTGGTTGTACAAACCATCGAGCACGGCCAGATGGCTTTCACCGGGCACGCAGAAGACGGTATCGACGCCCTGAACGCGCAACTGGTCGGCCAGGATATGGCCGCCGGTGCGGCTTTCGGTATCTTTCGGCACGGTCCCTCCTTGGATCCTTATTAGGGGCGGATCAAACGCTGCGGATTGAGCCGCCGTCGACGCGCATCAGATGGCCGGTGACGTAGCTGGCCAGGTCGCTGGCCAGGAAGGCCGCCACACTGGCGAATTCTTCCGGCTTGCCGTAGCGTCCGGCCGGTACCGTCGCCTTGAAGTTCTCGCGCACCTGTTCGACGGGAATGCCCAGGCGTTTGGAAGCACCGGCATCAATCTGCTCGACGCGCGCCGTGTCAATACGTCCCGGCAGGATCATGTTAACGGTGACGCCGTCCTTGGCCACCTCGCTGCTGAGCGACTTGGAGAAACCGACGACGGCGGAGCGTACCGTATTCGACACCGCCAGATTGGGAATGGGTTGGATAACGCCGGACGAGGCCACCGTCAGGATACGGCCCCACTTGCGTTCCCGCATGCCTTCGACGGCGGTTTCCGAGAGGCGGATTACGCTGAGCAACAGGCTCTGGATGGTATTCTGCCAGACCTTGGCATCGACGCCGGTGCTGGGCGACGGCGGCGGACCACCGGCGTTGTTGACGAGGATATCGATGGTCCAGTCGTCCTTGACCTTGGCACAAAGCGCCTCGACGGCGTCGGCGTCGGTCATGTCGATGGCATAGGGCGTCACCTCGACGCCGTGCTTGGTGCTCAACTCGGAAGCGTTCGCCTGCAAGGCTTCCTCGTTGCGGGCGCCGATCACCAGGTTACAGCCCTCGGCGGCCAGGGCGGCGGCAATGGCGCCACCGATACCCTGCGAAGCGCCCAAAACCAGGGCCGTTTTACCTTTGATTCCTAAGTCCATAGTCCTCCCCTTTTCCCTTGCGGGATCACATTTGAATTCGTCGAGTAAGGTAATAAATCGTCCAGCCCGTAAAACAACCACAAAATTCCCGATTAGGCTGTTCTTTTTGCAAATTAATGATTATGCAGAGTTGAATTCCGCGTAAAGGGCTGCAACCGGCGTCAACTCTGCTTGATAATATAGTATTGTATGGGTTTAGCGATGCTATAGAATTGCCCGGTTGGACATAACTTTTTAAGATCATCAAGAACCGACCTAAAAATAGGACCCCCAAATCCATGAGAAACCTCGAGCAACCCGGCCGGTCAACGGTCCAGGCCAGGAACGGCATGGCCGCAACGTCACACCCTTTGTCGACGATGACCGCCATCCGGGTTCTCATGGACGGGGGCAATGCCCTGGATGCGGCGATTGCCGCGGTAGCCGTTCAATGCGTGGTTGAGCCGCAGTCGACAGGCATCGGCGGCGACTGTTTCTGCATGTATGCACCGGGCGGACGGGAAAGCGATATCGTCGCTTACAATGGTTCCGGCCGGGCCCCGGGCAAAGCCACCATCGGCTGGTACCAGGACCAGGGTATCACTGAAATTGAACGTCAAACGCCCCATGCCGTGACCATACCCGGCGCCATCGACGCCTGGACGCAACTGCTGGCCGATCACG
>JADHTD010000183.1 GCA_016776525.1 Rhodospirillales bacterium | reverse complement strand
TGGGGTCAAGCTCCAGTAAATCTCTTTAATTTAACGCAAATACGTCGTCGCAAACTATGTTTGCTCGGGATTTGCTACCCGAAACAGCCGGCCAGGCCGTTAATCAGCATGGTCATGTTGGCATTGAGGATCAGCGCCCAGAAGGACAGCACCGATTCTTGATAGACGATCCCGAAAGCGACAGCGATGCCGGCGGCAACGACCGCCAGCGACACCGGCAAAGACGGTTTTTCGCCCGGGAACAGTCTATTGAGGGCTTTCATCACTGGTTTAGGGCTCCATCACCCGCCGCCCAAGGTCTGGTCAACGGCTTGCCTTTATTTTACCGCGTGCGGGCCCGGGGGGCCAGTCCGCCCGCCAGTCCGCAACATCACCTAACCGCGGTCAAGGCATACCCCCGTAGGCTGGAGATAGACTCCCCCCATAACACACAGAGCGGCGACCCCGGACTGATTTTGGATCCGCACGGTGCCAAGGCCAGGCCGAAAACCGTGTTGGTTTAGAGGAAGAAAATGATCGACAAAAACGCAAAATTCCTGATCGATACCGGTATCGCCACAATACCGACCCTGCGCGAACAAATCCGCGTCCACAACATCCTAATGCGTAACCTGCGCCTGAAGAAGTTCTGGACCGTATTTGTCGGCGGCGATCCGATGTACCGGACGGCCTATCAGGCCGAACTGGACAAGCTCGACGCCAAGCTCAGGGAATTGTGGCAGGCTTGGACAGTGCTCTTCTGGAAAGGCCGGCAAACCGCCGCTGGATGACACATTCCTCCCCTTAGTCATCAGCCTGTGAAGGCCGCCTACCCGGCGGCCTTTTTTTGCCTATGGGCCTTTGGGGATCAGCGTTTGGGAAGATCGACAGCCAGGGTCTTGGAACTCTCGCCGTGTTTCGTGTCAGAGGCGCGGACAAGTACCCGGTTGATGCCGGCCGGGATGGAAACGCCGGACAGGCTGCGGGTGAAAGGCTGTTCGTTGACATGCGGATGCATCAGCACGCGGGTGCCGAGAACCCGGCCGTCGGCATCGATAACCTGCCATTTATCGGCATAGTGCTTCCAGCCCGTATCGGCATGTCGCAGGGTAACACTAAAGGTGAATTTATCATGGCCCTGGTAACGGGCCTCGGCCTTGACGACCGATACCTCACCGGCGCCGGCGGCCGACGCAAGCAGAAAACACAAAAGAAAAACGATAAGCCTCAGAGTCATTTCACGCCCCCTCCATTGATGCACCATTTTCTATAACCGATGATTTCCGGCGGGAACAGACACGTTCTTGTGACCCCTGGCCGACGGCAAACACCCAAACAATAAAAAACATTGATTTATATAAAGGAACTCTATAATGTTCCTGTTATGTTCTTTTCTAGTTATGGCCTTTAAGGGCCACGGGTAAGGAGACTAAACAATGACCCCCAACGTATTCCTCAAGGATTTGGCGACCCTCGGTTCGTTGTTTTATGTAGGCTATATCCTGTTGCTGATCGTCTGAAGCATCCGGGCCCGTCGCCTCACCCGCCACCATCCAGTCCTGTGGCGATAGCTGTTCGGAGTGATGGAAACGATCCCGCAAATCCAACTCACCCAGCGGCCCGATCCGGTTTCAGCCGTCTTCCGGCGGCACCGGCCGCGGATTACCGTTTTCGTCAATGGCAACGAAGGTAAATATGCCTTCCGTCACCTTCACCCGGTGCGTCTGGTCGCGGCGGCGCAGCACATAGGCTTCGATCAGCAGGGTAATCGAGGTGCGGCCGACTTTCTGGACATCGGCATAGACGCACAGCACGTCACCGACCCAGACCGGGCGGTGGAATTCCATGCCCTGCACGGCCACCGTCACCACCCGTCCCCGGGCCCGCCATTCGGCGGTGATGCCGCCGGCAATGTCCATTTGCGACAAAAGCCAGCCGCCGAAAATATCACCGCTGGGGTTGGTGTCGGCGGGCATGGCCAGGGTGCGGATCGCCAGTTTGCCCTTGGGGTCCGGGTCGCCCGGCGCCGTGGTAATCGAATCGGGCTCGCTTTCAGCGGCGGTTACATTCATGAGCTCACCCCCAAGCTACAATATCTTGTTATCAAAAAATACAAACCTACTGTATCATGTTAGCGGTTGCAGGACAGGTTTTTCCGGGATACACCTCGGAATGGACTGCTACGACAGACTGATGGGAACCCCGAAGCGATGACGGATTTGTTCCAGCACGCCGAACAAAAAACCACCAAGTCCCCGGCCGCAAGCCGCGGAAAAAGCGCCGCCAAAGGCAAGAATAAATCCTATTCGGCCAAGGACATCGAGGTTCTGGAAGGCCTGGAACCGGTCCGCCGCCGCCCCGGCATGTATATCGGCGGCACCGACGAACACGCCATGCACCATTTGGTGGCCGAGGTTCTCGACAATTCCATGGACGAAGCCGTCGCCGGGCATGCCAGCCGCATCACCCTAAAACTGGCCGCCGACGATACCGTCACCGTCATCGACAACGGCCGCGGCATCCCGGTCGATCCGCACCCCAAATTCAAGAGCAAATCGGCCCTGGAAGTGATCCTGACGACGCTGCATTCCGGCGGCAAATTCAGCGGCAAGGCCTACGAGACCTCCGGCGGCCTGCACGGGGTCGGCGTTTCCGTGGTTAACGCCCTGTCCGACTCGCTCTCCGTGGAAGTGGCCCGTGACGCCAAGCTGTGGACCCAGTCCTACGCGCGCGGCAAACCGAAGGGCAAATTGAAAGACGCCGGCAAAGTCGCCAAGACCAAGCATGGCACCACCCTCAGCTTCCATCCGGACCCGCAGATTTTTGGCACCCGCCATCATTTCAAACCGGCCCTGCTCTACCGCATGGCCCGGTCCAAGGCCTACCTGTTCCGGGGCGTTGAAATCCACTGGGAATGCGACGAAAAACTGCTCAAAGAAGGGAGCCCGATCCCGGCCAAAGACACCCTGCATTTCCCGGGCGGCCTGTCCGACTACCTGGCCAGCGAATTGAAAGACCGCAAGATGCTGACCTCGGAAGTGTTTTCCGGCCAGGGCAACCTCAACGGCGGTTCCGGCAAAGTGGAATGGGCGGTGGCTTGGCCCTATGATGAAGAAGCCTTTTTCAATTCCTATTGCAACACGGTGCCGACCCCCCAGGGCGGCACCCATGAATCCGGCCTGCGCTCGGCGCTCAATAAGGGTTTGCGGGCCTACGGCGAGCTCACCAACAACAAGCAGGCCTCGAAACTGACCGCCGAGGACGTCATGGGCGGCGCCTGCATCATGCTCTCGGTGTTCATCCACGATCCGCAGTTCCAGGGCCAGACCAAGGAAAGACTGGCCACGGCGGAGGCGGCAAAATTGGTGGAAACGGCGCTGCGCGACCATTTCGACCACTGGCTGTCGGGCGATCCGAATAACGCCCAACTGCTGATGGAGCGAGCCGTCGAACGGGCCGATATCCGCCTCAAGCGGCGCCAGGACAAGCAACTCAAACGCCAGTCGGCAACCCGTAAACTGCGGCTGCCCGGCAAACTGGCCGATTGCACCTCGACCTCGGCCGACGGCACCGAGATTTTCATCGTCGAAGGGGATTCGGCGGGCGGTTCCGCCAAACAGGGCCGCAACCGCAAGACCCAGGCGGTGCTGCCGCTGCGCGGCAAGATCCTCAACGTGGCCAGCGCCACCCGCGACAAGATGATGGCCAACCAGGAACTGCATGACCTGATCGAGGCTTTGGGCTGCGGCATCGGCGACCAGTACGCGGACGAAGCGCTGCGCTATGAGCGGGTTATCATCATGACCGACGCCGACGTTGACGGCGCCCATATTGCCTCTCTCTTGATGACATTCTTCTTTAAGGAAATGACACAACTTATTGAAAATGGACATTTATTTCTAGCTCTACCGCCGCTCTACCGGATTACCCAGGGAACCAAAAGCCAGTACGCCCGGGACGACGCCCACAAGGACGAACTGCTGGAAAAAGAGTTCACCGGTCGCGGCAAGATCGACATCAGCCGCTTCAAGGGCCTCGGCGAAATGCCGCCGGCCCAATTGAAGGAAACCACCATGAATCCGGACAGCCGCACCCTGCTCCGGGTCACCGTGCCCCAGGGCCACAACGCCGATGAACTGGCTGAGGCCAAGGAAACCGACAAGCTGGTGGACTCCCTGATGGGCAAGAAACCGGAACTGCGTTTCGCTTTTATTCAGGAACATGCCCGCTTCGTGGAGGCCGGCGACATCGACGTTTGAGTCAATGTCGCTTAAAAACCCCTTCCCCCGCCGCCTTTTGCAGCTATCTTATAGGGATGAGAAGGAGATTTAGGCCGTCATGAAACCCCTGATTTCCGCCACCGCCACTCTTTCCGCCGCCCTGCTGCTCGGGGCCTGTTCCGGGCCGCAATGGATGACCACCCATCATTACGGCGGTATTCCCTCGACCTTTACCCATGCGGCGTCGAAGGGCGACGTCTTGACGATGGTCACCGGCAACCCCTATCCGGGCCATAAATCTGTGCTGGAAAAAACCGTTCTTGGCGCCATGCCGGGCAATCATTTTGGTCCCCCGGCCCGCTTTACAACGGCGCCGGCGGCGGCCGGCCTGCCCAAAATCCGTTTCGTCTGGGCCTTCGACCCGCCGCCAGCCCTCCATAACGACGACCTCTGCGGCAAACCCCCGGAAACGGCGGCCCGGGCTGATCTGCATACCCTGCACCTGACGGCCTTGCTGTGCGAAGGCGGCCAGGCCCAGTCCTCGGTCGTGGCCAGCCTGCCCCGGCCGACAACAGCGGACGACCCGGCCCTCAAATCCCTGGTGCAATCAATTATGTGGGAGTTGATCCCCGAACGGGATCCGTTCAATGACGGCTGTACGCTGAGTTCAAACTGCTAGGAGACGGCGGCTTTTTCCGGCACCCGGTAAATATAAACATTGGGACAGAAGCTGTCGTCCAGCCGATGCACCGTTTCCGGCGTCCAGCCGGGCACGATGAAGGTGTTGCTGATGATCAGGGTGCCAGGTTCCAGTTCGTTTTCCATTTTCAAACGGGTCGTCGCCAAGGCTTCTTCGTGCAGGTAACAAACCACGGCTTTGGCGCCCTCGAAAGGGTAGCGCAGGAAATTCATGCGCCGGATTCGCAGGTTACGGCGGCGGAACAGGCGCGAGCGCAGATACATGAAAAACCAGGGAACCGGCGACAATTCCAGGGCCAGCACCTCGCATTCCGGAAACTGGTAGGCCAAGGGAAAGGCCAGGGTGCCCCAACCGGCGCCCAGTTCCAGAATACGGCCTTCCAGATCCTTGGGCAGGCATTCCAGCATCTTGCGGCGTGAAGTCGATGAACTGGGGATCGGCGAAATACCGGTAACGGCCGTGTAATAGAAGGAAACGGCGACAGCGGCGACGACGACGGCAAGCAGCGTGTATTCGAAGACCACGGCGGTATCCCTGTTATTCTTCTTGTCGTTTTTCTTTTTGTTTTCGGATGAACCGCGGCGGAAGCCGCCGGTGCGGACCCAAATAGACAAAAGGCGGAGAGTTTCCCCCTCTGCCTTCGTGCATAGCATTGCGTGGTTGGCGCCGCAAGCGGCATATGAACCATCCGGTTACTTTTTCACCGGATTATGTAAGGCCCGCCGTTTCCTCGAAACCGAGCATCAGGTTCATATTCTGCACCGCCTGGCCCGAGGCCCCTTTGCCCAGATTGTCGAGCACGGCACAGACCACCGCCTGGCCGCGCTGGGCATTGCCGAAGACATGAATGGCCAGCTGATTGGTGCCGTTGAGCGCCTCCGGGTCCAGGTTGGCCATGGCGTCGGCGGCGGAGGCGGCGCTCACCGTCACGAACGGTCCGCCGTCATAGAAGGCGGCATAGACATTTTGCAAGTCGGCCGGGGACGGCTTGCCGGACAGCGACCACAACTGCAACGGCAGCGAGACGATCATGCCCTGGGCGAAGCGGCCCACCGAGGGCACGAACAGCGGCCGGTGCGCAAGTCCGCTGTGGAACTCGATTTCGGGGGTGTGCTTATGCTC
>JADHTD010000182.1 GCA_016776525.1 Rhodospirillales bacterium | reverse complement strand
AATGAGTCGATGTCGTCCTGGCTGATGCCGGCGCCTTCCAGTTGCGGGCCTTTGAGCAAGGCCGCGTCCTCGTCTTCCGCCTCTGTTTCAACCTCGACCTTGGCGATTTCATCTACCCCCCAGATATTGATCATCGAGCCGATGCGTTCCTCCAGGTAATGGATGGTATTGACCACCTTGCTGGTCCGCTGGCCGGTGATGTCCTGGAAATTGCAGGCCTCGAGTATCTTGATGGTCAGGCCGCTGATTTCCTCGAGCATCTTGACGGCGGTTTGATCGGTCACCCGTTCCTTGAGCGCATCGACCTTATCATCGATGTCCTCGGCGGCATTGAGAATGTTATGGGTGGCGACCTCGGTGGCGCTGACGATGGCGTCCAGTTCGAGGGCGGCGCTGACCAATTTATCGTCATCGGTGTCGTCGGCGCCGGGCTGGCGGACAGAGGCGATTTCCTTCTTGGTCCGTTCGATGCTGTCGCGCAGTTCGTTCAACTGAGCCCGCAGCACTGAAACCTCCGGCAGGTCGTCGGCCACCTTCGGTTCGGTGGCCTTGAGAATGACCACTTTCAGGTCTTCGATGGCTTTGAGAACCTCGGTGTTGTCGGCGGCAACCGCCGCCCCCCCTTCATTGAGCAGGCCGCGCTTTTTGAGCATGGCGCGTTCCGCCGAAAACAGTACTTTTTTAGGTGCTTGGCTCATTATCTGTTTTCGGGACTGAATCCCGGTCCTCCCGCTCCCCGATGGCATTGCTGCCTTGGATTGATCGCATTCCCTAATACATCCGTATTCATAGCATTTAGGTATTAAGGTCTTGAACGCCAAGGAATATTAATGGGATCGGGCGTTCTTTGCCAGACTCAGCCGCATTCAAGAGAAATCACCCCCCGACAGAGCCCGTCAGCGGGCACTTTCATGCGGTCTTGCGGTGCAGGGTGACGAAACTGTAGGCCGGACCATCGCCTTCGGCCACAGGACCGTCCTCCCGGGCCGTTTCCGCCCATTGGGAGCGGTCGATCTCCGGGAAAACCGCATCCCCCTCGACAACGGCCCGGACCTCGGTCAGATAGAGCCGCCCGGCCAGCGGCAGGGCCAGAGCGTAGATTTCGCCGCCGCCGATGACCATGATCTCGGCCGGATTTTCGGCGGCCCCCACGGCCAGGGCGTCTTGCAGGCTGGCGACCACGACGGCGCCGTCTATGGTGAGGGTCGAGTCCCTGGTAATAACGATATTGGTACGGCCCGGCAGCGGCCTGCCGATGGAATCGTAAGTCTTGCGCCCCATGACGATGGGCTTGCCCATGGTCAGTGCCTTAAAGCGTTTGAGGTCTTCCGGCAGCCGCCACGGCAGGTCGCCTGCAGTACCGATAACGCCGTTCTCGGCCACCGCAACGATCAGGGAAACGGGGATTTCCGCCATCACCTCAGACCGCCACCGCCGCCTTGATGTGCGGGTGGGACTGGTAGTTCTCCAGGGTGAAGTCTTCGAACTTGAAGGAAAACAGGTCACTGACCGCCGGGTTGAGGCGCATCTGCGGCAAAGGGAAGGGCTGGCGCGACAGCTGCTCGTCGGTCTGTTCCAGGTGGTTGGCATAGAGGTGGGCATCGCCGAAGGTATGCACAAAATCGCCGGGTTTGAGCCCCGTCACCTGGGCCATCATCAGGGTCAGCAGGGCATAGGACGCGATGTTGAAGGGAACGCCGAGGAAAATATCGGCGCTGCGCTGGTATAGCTGGCACGACAGCCGCCCGTCGGCGACATAGAACTGGAACAGGCAGTGGCACGGCGGCAGCGCCATATCCGAGACCTCGGCGACATTCCAGGCGCTGACGATGTGACGCCGCGACTCCGGGTTGGCCTTGATCTTCTCAACCAAGCCGCCGATCTGGTCGATGGCGGTGCCGTCCGAGGCCGGCCAGGAGCGCCACTGGTGGCCGTAGACGGGGCCCAGGTCGCCGTTGGCGTCGGCCCATTCGTCCCAGATTCTAACCCCATGCTCCTTCAAATAGGCGATATTGGTGTCGCCCATCAGGAACCACAGCAGTTCATGGATAATCGATTTCAGGTGCAGCTTCTTGGTGGTCACCAAGGGAAAGCCTTCGGCCAGATCGAAGCGCATCTGATAGCCGAAGATGGAGCGCGTGCCAGTGCCGGTGCGGTCGTCCTTCACATAGCCGTGGTCGTGCACATGGCGCATCAGGTCGAGATACTGTTTCACCCCTACAGGTATTCCTTCTTTCTGCGCCCAGCTTTCTGCGCCCAGGACCATCAAAATCCCGTCTGCCCGGGATTTGCGTTTTCTTCTTTGCCGCAAATACAAACTGCATTCATTGCATAAATGCAATAGGTCGCAGGCCTTCGTCCTGCACGGGATTTGCTTTTTTCACTCTACCCGAAGCGGCTTGCAAGACAAGGCCCCGATTTACTTCCCCCGTCCCTCTTTGCATCCGTCCCCCAAAACGCCTATATTAGGCGTGCCGGTTTACCGGCTATGGCGATAAACGCACTGTGAAATAAGCGTTGCGGACCCGGGGGCAGTGCCCGGCGCCTCCACCATTTTCCGGTTTCGGCCCGACACATCGGGCCGCACCCTATGGGGGCGAAACAGGATCGACGTGCGTGGTAAAGACTTTGTTTTCGCTCGGCATTGTACCACCGTTATCGGGCTATTTTTACAGATGCCAATGACAATTCTGAGGCATTTGCTGTAGCCGCTTAAGGTTACAACGGGGTTCGGGGGGCACCTGGCAACAGAAGCCCCCCACTTTATTGTTTATATTGCGCTCAAGCGCCGCGCTGGCTGCGCGCCTCAATGGCGCTAGTCGCTACGCTCCAGGCTAGTCCGCAACATTTAGGTAGGTTGTTGTTCTTACTAACTAAGCGCGACTGCGCTTCGCGAACCGTTTCGCGTAAGCCAAGGGCGCAGCCCGCCCGGCGTCTGAGGGTTTGAAAAAACCAAGCTAGAACACCTTTAACCGTTCTAGCTTGAGTCTTCGGGCCGGGAGGGATAAGACTCTAAGGTCATGGAAGACGATGATCTGAGATACGACACCTGGATCGAGGACGCCCTGCGCGACGTCATCAAGCGGGCCCTCAACCATACCGCCGCCAACGGTCTGGCCGGCGAGCATCATTTCTACATCACCTTTAACACCCAGGAAGAGGCCGTCCAGATCCCCGGCTACCTGCGGGCCGAACACCCGGACGAGATGACCATCGTCCTCCAGCACCAGTTTGACAGCCTGATCGTTACCGACGAAGCCTTTAGCGTGTCTTTGCGTTTCAGCGGCAAGCCCGAATACCTGCACATCCCGTTTTCGGCGATCACCGCCTTTGCCGACCCCTCCGTCAACTTCGGCCTGCAACTGAAGATGATGTCGTTCAACGACGACGAGGCGCAGGAAGAAAAAGGCTTCTGGCTGGATAACGCGGAAGCCGCCGTCGATGAAACCGAAGTGGAGATCGACGACGGCGACGAAGACCTGGATGAAGACACGGAAGAGACCGGCAAGATCATCGCCCTCGACGCCTTCCGCAAAAAATAAAGCGACCCTTCCAACCCCCCTTTTAAAGACGAGACCCGGCCATGAGCACCCCAACCGATTATCATGAGATGTTCCCATTGGGCAGCGACGAGACGCCCTACCGCCAACTGACCACTGACGGCGTCAGCACCGATACCTTCGACGGCAAGACCATCCTCAAGGTCGAGCCCGAGGCCATCACCAAGCTGACCGTGGAGGCCCTCAAGGACACCTCGCACCTGTTACGCCCCGGGCACCTGCAACAGCTGCGCAAAATCCTCGACGACCCGGAGGCCTCCGACAACGACCGCTTCGTGGCCCTGGAATTCCTCAAGAACGCCAATATCTCGGCCGGAGGGGTTCTCCCCATGTGCCAGGACACCGGCACCGCCATCGTCATGGGCAAGAAGGGCCAGAACGTGTGGACCGGTTCCAACGACGAGGCCGCCATTTCGGAAGGCGTGCGCAGGGCCTTTGACGAGGCCAATCTGCGCTTTTCCCAGTTCGCGCCGTTGAGCCTGTTCGAGGAACAGAATACCGGCGACAACCTGCCGGCCCAGATCGAAATCTACGCCACCGAAGGCGACGCCTATAAGTTCCTGTTTATGGCCAAGGGCGGCGGCTCGGCCAACAAGACCTTCCTCTATCAGGAAACCCGCGCCCTGCTCAACCCGGAAAGCCTGGCCAAATTCATGGACGAAAAAGTGCGGACGCTGGGCACCGCGGCCTGCCCGCCCTATCACCTGTCGGTGGTCATCGGCGGCACTTCGGCGGAGCTGTGCCTGAAGACGGTGAAGCTGGCCAGCGCCCACTATCTGGACGGGCTGCCAGCCCAGGGCAACGAATACGGCCAGGCCTACCGGGACCGGGACTGGGAGCAGAAAATCCTCGAGATCACCCAGCAGACCGGCATCGGCGCCCAGTTCGGCGGCAAGTATTTCTGCCACGACGTGCGCGTCATCCGCCTGCCCCGCCACGGCGCCTCGTGCCCGGTCGGCATCGGCGTCTCGTGTTCGGCCGACCGCCAGATTTTGGGCAAGATCACGGCGGACGGCGTCTTCCTGGAACAGCTGGAAACCAATCCGGCCCAGTACATGCCCGACGTCACCGGCGATGAGTTGCCGGGCGAGGTGATAAAAATCGACCTCAACCGGCCCATGGACGAAATACGCGCCGAACTCAGCCGTTATCCGGTGAAGACCCGGCTGTCGCTGTCGGGGTCGTTGGTGGTGGCCCGCGACATCGCCCACGCCAAGCTGAAGGAACGACTGGATGCGGGCGAAGGCCTGCCCCAGTATTTCAAGGACCATCCGGTCTATTACGCCGGTCCGGCGAAGACGCCCAAAGGCATGCCGTCCGGCTCCTTCGGGCCGACCACGGCGGGACGCATGGATTCCTACGTCGACCTCTTCCAGAAGGCCGGCGGCTCGATGGTCATGCTGGCCAAGGGCAACCGTTCGAAGGCCGTCACCGACGCGTGTAAGGCCAACGGCGGCTTTTACTTAGGCTCCATCGGCGGACCGGCGGCGATCCTCGCCCAGAACAACATCACCAAGGTGGAACAGATCGAGTATCCGGAACTGGGTATGGAAGCCATCTGGAAGATCGACATCGTCGATTTCCCGGCCTTCATCATCGTCGACGACAAGGGCAACGACTTCTTCGCCGAGTTCAAGGCGCCCTTGCACAACGGTTAGGGCGCAGCGACCGCCATGGCACCCGAATTCCTCTTCAATGGCCCCGAGGGCGCGCCGCTGACCATCGTTCTCGGCCACGGGGCGGGCGCACCCATGGACAGCCCCTTCATGGTGGCCTTCGCCGAAGGGCTGGCCGAACGCGGCCACCGGGTGGCGCGCTTTGAATTCCCTTACATGGTGAAGCGGCGCGAGACCGGCACCAAGCGCCCGCCGGACCGGGCGCCGGTCCTGCTGGAGACCTGGCGGGACGCGATCGGCGCCTTGGGTGGTCCGGAAAACCTCATCATCGGCGGCAAGTCCATGGGCGGGCGTATCGCCAGCATGATCACCGGCGAATTGGAGACCGCGGGCACGCCGGTACGCGGACTGGCCTGCCTCGGCTATCCGTTCCATGCGCCGGGCCGCCCGGAGAATGTCCGCACCGAGCATCTGGCGGCCCTACAAACCCCCAGTCTTTTCCTCCAGGGCACCCGGGATACTTTGGGATCGCGCCAAGACGTTGCCGGGTATACGCTGTCGCCTGCTATCACTCTGCACTGGCTGGAGGACGGCGACCACGGCTTCAAACCGCGCGTCAAATCGGGCCTGACGGAAGACGGCAACTGGACCGAAGCCATTGAAGCCCTGGCCGCCTTTGCCGACGGGCTGTCGTAAGGCCCGCCCGTGCCCGTCGAAATCACCACCCTCGGCGCTTTTATCGTCGCCGCCTCGGCCCTGGTCATGTCGCCGGGCCCGGATACCCTGCTGATCCTCCGCTACACGCTGAGTTCCGGCCAACGGGTCGGCCTGGCCACCGTCATCGGCGTACAGTTGGGCCTGAT
>JADHTD010000181.1 GCA_016776525.1 Rhodospirillales bacterium | reverse complement strand
GATGAAGGCACCAGGAACATCCGGGAAGCCCTGTCCCAAGATGCAAAGTGGCCGGATTCCGCCCAGGACTTTGAACCCGCCCTCGATGACCCCGATAAACTGAAGGCGCTGCTCTTTCCCTTCAGGGGCGATGGCCTCAATGATGCGGCGACAGCCGAAATTCATTCCGTTATCAGCCGTATCCTGGAACAATCCGGCGATATCGGCGGATGCATAGAAAACCTGGAACGGGCCGTTGAACTGGACGGCATGCGCCATCTCGACAAGCTGAAGCTGGCCATCACGCTGGCCAGCAACTGGGAGAAGCAATTTTCGGTTATGGCCCGGGTTGAAAGCCTGCTGCGAGAACTTTACGAAGTCGCCCCGGATCATGTTGATGTCTGCGAAGGCCTGGCGCGGTGTTTGGCCGTTCAGGCCCGCTCCGACGAGGCTGAGGAATTTTTTGAGAAATGCTGCCGGCTGGACCCGACGGTCTACCGGTACCATGTCATGCTTGTCGATCTGCTCTATGAGGACGGAAAACTGGACGAACTTCTCAAAGCTACCCGCCGGGGCCTAGAGCATTTTCCGGAGGATGAAAAATTTCTGCAAATGCTGGCCATGGCCACGGAAACATCCAGCGACAAAAACAAAGTGAAGATGGTCCGCTGGCCCCAGAAAATCGAAGAGATGGCCGACATCGACCAAGCCGTCGGCAAGTTCCTGTTTAATTTCTCGGTCGATCCCAAACATAAGATCGGGCCCACCGACAAGATTTTAACGCTGGGATCGTGCTTTGCCGATAACATCGCCCGTGCCTTAAGAGAGAACGGTATGGACGCCTTCAACATCACCTTTGACGAACGGATCAATTCCACCTATTCGAATTTAGCCTATCTGGAACGGGTCGCCGGCGGCGAGAAAACGCCCAACGGCAAAGTGGTGGCGACCATTCTCGGCCGCGATCCCATCCAGGACAGGGACCGCTTCAGTGATGCCAAGATGGTTGTCTTCACGCTGGGCGTCGCGCCGAATTTCTTTTCCAAGGAAACCGGCGAAATGGTCCTTCTCAAACCTGGGGAATTCAAGCTCAGCGATGTCGGGAAAAAGTATATTTGGCGGAACACCACCGTCGAGGAGAACAAAAACAACATCAAACGGATTCTCGAAATACTGCGGTCTTTCAACGAGTCGCTGACCATCATCCTGACAGTTTCGCCGATCCCCCTAAAGGTCACCTTCGATTACAGTTCCGCCATGGTGGCTGATTGTGTTTCAAAGTCCACCTTGCGGGCAACCGTCGATGAGATCATGCGGGAAGTCCCCGACGATATGATCTATTGGCCCTCTTTTGAGGTGTTCCGCTGGATGGGGGCCTATTCCGGGCCCATGTACGGCGCCGAAGATCAATCGACCTATCATGCATCTGAATTCGTGCTCGATTCCGTGTTTCGCCATTTCTATCGGATTTTCCTCAAGGAAGACCATTCAACGGATATGTCGAACTTAACGAACATCATTGGCGAGTCTTCGGAAGCCGCTTTCGGCAAGCCGGGCGTCTGATACAGTGCCCCAGGATTTAACCTGAACGATTCCCCATGAAGAAAATCCTGCTCATCGGCGCCTCATCCTTTATCGGTCAATCGATGGTCCCCCGCCTGGGACAAGACCGGATTGTTGCGACTTTCCACTCAACCGCCATCGACGATGGGGTCTTTTTCGATCCCCTGGAGATGGACTTGGCCGACCTGCCCGCCGATCTGTCCGGTTTTTCCCATGCCGTACTGCTCTACGCCATGACCAGCCCGGCGGCCTGTCACGCCGATGCGGCCCTGTCCAAGCGGGTCAACGTGAAAAGCGCTATACGCATAATAGACGGCCTTGCGGACCGCGGGATTACCCCCGTCTTTCTATCGACGGAAGCCGTTTTTGACGGCAAAACCGGCAGCTACACAGAAGAAGACACACCCAACCCCCTGTTTACCTACGCCCGCCAGAAATATGAGGTGGAACGGTATTTAAACGGTCTCGGCAAACCGGCGCTCATCGCCCGCCTGGCCCGGGTCTATGGATCGCAGGCGGGAGACGGCACCCTGTTCACCGACATCCTCCACCACCTTACCCGGAACCAGCCGATCCGCTGCGCCGGGGATCAGGTTTTCTCCCCGATCCACGTGGAGGACGCCGCCGATGCTCTGATCCTACTAATGGAGGCGGGCCAGACCGGCACTTTCCACATCGGCGGGCCAAGCGCCATCAGCAAATGCGAAGCCGTTCACATGACGGTAAACCGCTATACCTCTCTCGGCGGCGATTACACGGCGGATATCACCGCTTGCAGGCTGGCCGAGTTTGACCTTGCCGAACCCCGGCCCTTGAATATCAGCCTGTCCGTGGAAAAACTGCGTCAAACGGTCGATATCGGCCTGCAAGGCCCCGAAGAGCAATGCCGGGAGATCGTTGAACGGCATTTTTCGGCCCTTGCCAAGGCAAAGGACGGTTAGCCGTGGCAACCTGCCGGTATTGCAACAACCAGGATCTGGGCCTGCTGATCGACCTCGGCGATCAACCGATTGCCCACCGGATGCTCCGTGCTGAAACGGACGCGGACCCGGCCTATCCCCTGTCGCTTCATTCCTGCGGGGATTGCGGGTTAATTCAAATCGTCAACCCGATCGACCCGGACACCCTTTACAGCCACTACAATTTCAATTTCAGTTCCTGGAAATTCGAACCTCATCTTGCCGACGAAATCGACACCATCTTCCAACACCTGTCACCGGCGTCCGTGCTTGAAGTCGGGTGCAATGACGGGCGTTTTCTCGACGCCCTGAAGGAAAAGGGTGTCCCCGGCCTCAGCGGAATAGAGCCCAACCCCGTATCCGGCGCCCAGGCCCGGGACAAAGGCCATACAGTATACGCAACGCAACTCGATCCGGATTTCTGCGAAAAGACGGTCCAGGACACGGGGCAATTTGATTTGGTTGTCTGCCGCCAGGTGTTGGAACACCTTCAGGACATCAACGGGTTTTTCACCTGCGCCAATATCCTGCTGCCTGAAAACGGGCTCTTGTTCATTGACGTGCCGGACTTTGAGAAGGCCCTGGGTATGGGCGATATTTCCATGATCTGGGAAGAACATGTGAGCTATTTCACGCAAGCCGTTCTTCTGAACATCATCCGCCATCATGGGTTCGATCCGGTTGACGTCAAACAGTATGATTTCAGCGGCGGCACCATTGCCGTGCTTGCCCGCAAAGGAGCAAGCGGTCCGCAAAGGGCGGCAATCGCTGTCGATGCCGACCCGGTGCTGATGGGGCAGGCCGCCGCCTACAACGGCAAAGTCAATGGCTACCGGGAAAGCCTGGCGCAAACGCTTGCCGGGTACCGCTCGCAAGGCAACACCGTCGTTCTTTACGGCACCGGTTGCCGGGCCTGCATTGCCGTCAACGGCTTGGGGCTCGAAAAGCTGATTGATTTCGCCGTCGACGACCAAGAGCAACGCCAAGGCCTCTATATGCCGGGCTCCCGGCTGCCCATTCGGCCTTCAGGGGCCCTCAAGGACAGTGACGGCAAGGTTGTCTGCCTGTTGGCGGTTAACAATGAAAGCGAAGCCGTGGTGACAGAGAAAGTCCGCTCCCACCTCGGTGAAGACGCGGTCTGTATCAGCCTCCTCGGCCCGAAGGATATTTACCGGGAACTGCAACCAACGGCCTGAACCGTCACCTCAGGTCAACCGCCTTCATCATCTTGATGTTGTAATAGCGGATATTGTCCATCGGATCGGAAACGGCGCCCGCTTCGAAGGCCACCTTCAGGTCGTCAACGGCGTCTTCAATGGTGCGGCTGGGGACAAATCCCAGTTCTGTGCCGATTTTTTCCGATGAAACCATATAGGACCTGTTGTCGTCGGTCGGCGTGACGGTGATATCGACGTTTTCCCCGATCACGCTTCGGACCAGTTCGGCGATCCCCATGACCGATTTGTTCTGATAACCGGCATTGAAGATCTTACCGTCGATCCTCTCATCGGCATACTCAAGACAGTGGACGTAGAGGTCCGTCATGTCCTCAATATGGATATTGGGCCGCAACTGGTCGCCGCCGAAAACCGTAATCCGGTTATTGTTTATGGCGTGATTGGTCAGGATATTGACCGTCAGGTCGAGGCGCAGGCGGGGGGAATAACCGCATACCGTCGCCGGACGGATGGTCAGGGTGACGAAACCCTCTCGGCGCTCTTCCTCCAGAATGCGTTCGCAGTCCACCTTGAAACGGGAGTAATCGGTCAACGGCTCCAACAACAGGTCTTCGGTCACGTCGGGAACATCCTTGACGCCGTAGACACTCGACGAAGAGGCATAGATGAAACGATTGACCCCGGCCTTTTTGGCGGCCCGCACCAAGGGCCGAAAAGCGTCCAGGTTGATCGCCTTGCCCAGCACCGGGTCCAGTTCGAAAGACGGATCATTGGAAATGCAGGCTAGGTGGATAACCGTATCGCAGCCCGTCAGGGCATCGGCAACCGTATCCGGGTCTCGCAGGTCCCCCTTCACTTGCCGCAGCCCGGGATCGTCCTTCACGGAATCGAGGACATCGTCGCCGTAAAGATAGAGGTCGAGAACGGTTACCCGGTGGCCGGCCTGCAACAGCTTCGGCACCAGCACGGCGCCGACATAGCCGGCGCCACCGGTAACCAGAACATGCCGCTTTGCTTCCGCCATGGTATCCATCCGTTCCCTTACTTCAGCAATGCCGTTATGAATTTTATCAACGTAGCCTTATCGACCGAAGACCTGTGGCCGATGATCCCCACCATAAGGCCACCGGCGGCGTTGCCGATAAACCCGGCATCGCTTATCGAGGCCCCGGCGGCCACGGCCGGGGCGGAAACGGCGAAGAAGGCATCCCCGGCCCCGATAGTATCAACAATGGTGTTCGTCAAACCCGGCACATGGTTTGCCTGGCCGTCCCCTTCATAGACGTAACATCCGTGCTTACCGGCGGTAACGATGATCTTATTGCAATCGATGATGTTCGGCAGCCGGTCGCTGACAATGGTCGGCAAATCGGAAAAACGGTCGGCCACGGCCAGCCGGGCCTCCGGCTGGTCGATACAGATGAAATCGGTGCGGCTATACTTGCTGATCAGGTTGAAGCCGTAATTGGCGCTGTTTGTCTGGGTGTTGACGGCCAAGAAACGGGCCGCCTCCGTCGCCGTCTCAATGGTCGACGGGGAGATCAGTCCGTGACCGAAGTCGGCCATGACGACAAGGTCGAAATCAGGGGCCTTCTCGCGGATAATCTGGTCCAATTCCTGCTGGCGGTTGTCCGCCATCGGCGTATCATCCAGGTAACAGACCTCGAACAGCTTCCGCATGGTGTAACCATGGTCGATATAGCGGCACTTGCGGGTGGTCGGGGCGCCGTCTTTGATGACGGCGGTCAATTTGACGTTCGGCTTGATGCTGTTGTTGACGAGGTCTTCATAGCTGTTTTCCGACCCGAGACAGGTCAGGACTTCAACCTCCCGGCAGAAAGACGCCAGATGGTTGGCCGTGGCAACCACGCCACCGGCAAAGGTCTCGCCTTTCTGATGCTGGGTGGCGATGATATTTTCCTTGGTCGCCTTGCCCAAAGGCGAGACATACTGATAGTCATCAATGATGACGTCGCCGATCACCAGCACCCGGAAATCCTGCATTTTTTCGAGCGCCCCGGTCAGCCTGTCCAGACCGCCGCCGCGGCGCAGCAGGTCAAGATGCTGTTGCAACATCGGGTCGTAAATATTGAAATGTTTGTTCAACAGGCTCGATGAACTGAAGGTGACGCCATCGGTAAAGATGACGCGGCCACCGCCGCCTTCCACTGTTTCGCGTTCGGAAACGATCTTGCCCGTTACATCGTCTTCATCAACGGCATATTCCTTGCCTTTGGCATAAACATCCGGACGGATGGCTTCCAACACTGGATCGGCACTTGCCGCCTGACTAATCACCACCCAATCGACGCTTTCCAGGGAAGCCACCATTTCGGCCCGCACATGATCGGGGAAGACCGGCCGGTTCGGGCCCT
>JADHTD010000180.1 GCA_016776525.1 Rhodospirillales bacterium | reverse complement strand
AACCGGCCGGCGTTCCCCGTTTCGGCTTTTTTTTCCACCGCCGGTCCGCCGGGAAAGCCTAACCCCAGCATTTTTGCCGTTTTGTCGAACGCTTCGCCCAGAGCATCGTCGATGGTTGTGCCCAACTGCCGGTAAAGGCCGACACCCTCGACGATCAACAATTGGCAATGGCCGCCCGAGACCAATAACAACAGATAGGGAAACGCCACATCGTCGGTCAGGCGCGCCGTCAGGGCATGGCCTTCCAGATGGTTGACGGCGATAAAGGGCTTATCCTTGACCGTGGCGATGGCCTTGGCCGTCATCACGCCGACCAGCACGCCGCCGATCAAACCGGGGCCGCCGGTGGCGGCGACGGCGCCCAGGTCATCCAGACCGACACCGGAGCGTTGCATCGCCCGCTCGACCACGCCGTCGATCAATTCCAGGTGCTTGCGCGCGGCGATTTCCGGCACGACGCCGCCGAACGGGCGGTGATCCTCGATCTGGGAAAACACCTCATCGGCCAGAATCCGCCTGTCCTCCGTGACTATGGCCGCGGCGGTTTCATCGCAACTGGTCTCTATACCCAAGACAATCATTTTAGTCCCTGTCACGGTTTCGCCGTTCCTCGCCTCTCGTAAAACCCTTTTACGTTCACGGCGTCGGACTTTACCCTGTCGGCAGCCTCAAACCAACCAAGCGACGCCCATGACAGATTCCTTCCCCCTTCGTATCGGCACCCGTGGCAGCCCTTTGGCTCTGGCCCAGGCCCATGAAGTGCGGGACCGCCTTTGCGCCGCCGACCCGGCTTTGGCGGGGGACGACATGCTGGCCATCGAAATCATCAAAACCACCGGGGACAAGGTGCTCGACCGGCCGCTGGCAGACGTCGGCGGCAAGGGCCTGTTTTCCAAGGAAATAGACGAAGCCCTGCTGGATGGCCGGGTCGATCTGGCGGTGCATTCCATGAAGGATCTGGAAACCTGGCTGCCCGGCGGCATCGCCCTGGCCTCTGTTCTGGAACGTGAAGACCCGCGTGACGTTTTTATCTCCCACAAGGCCGCCTCCCTGGACGCATTGCCGGAGGGCTCCGTCGTCGGCACGTCTTCGCTCCGGCGCCAGGCGCAAATCCTGCGCCGGCGACCGGACCTACGGGTCGAAACCTTTCGCGGCAATGTGCAGACCCGGATACGGAAACTGAACGATGGTGAAGCCGACGCCACCCTGCTGGCGCTGGCCGGGTTGCGCCGTCTCGGCATGGCCGAGGTAGCAACCGAAATTCTCGAACCCGACATTCTGTTGCCGGCGGTCGCCCAAGGGGCGGTCGGCGTTACCTGCCGGGTTGACGATACGGCAATATCCGCGCGGTTGCAGGCGCTCAATCATACCCCGACGTGGCAGCGCGTCGCCGCCGAGAGGGCCATGCTGGCGGCGCTGGACGGATCCTGCCGGACGCCTATCGGCGGGCTGGCTGAAATCGATGAGTCCGGGACGTTGACCCTGCGTGGACTGGTGGCGAAAGCCGACGGCAGTGAACTTTTCGAGACCGCGCGCACCGGCCCGGCCAATGAAGCCGAGGCCCTGGGCCGTGATGCCGGCGAGGAACTACGCCGCCGCGCCGGCCCGGATTTTCCGGAATAAACGGAACGGGACCGGTCTCACATGCGCTTTTTGATCACCCGACCCGATGAAGATGCCGAACCGCTGGCCCGGGCGCTGGAACAACGCGGCCATGAGACTATCATCGAGGCCTTAATGACCATCGTCGATGTGCCTGCCCTGGACATGGAGCTGGACGGGGTTCAAGCCTTACTGATCACCAGCGCCAACGGTATCCGGGCGTTTGCCCGCGCTCATGCGGAACGCAGCCTGCCCGTTTGCGCGGTCGGCGACGCCTCGGCGCGAGCGGCGCGGGACCTGGGCTTTGAACATGTGAGCAGCGCCGCAGGCGACGTCGAGACCCTGGCGGCCATGGTTGTGAAAGACCTGGATACCTCAGGCGGAGAGTTGCTTCATATCGCCGGTTCTCACCGCGCCGGCGACTTGGCGGGGATGTTGGCGCAGGCGGGGTTTGGGTCGCGCCGGGTTGTTCTCTACGAAGCCAGGGCCGAGGAAACGATCGGCCCTAAAGCGGCCGCCGCGCTGAAAAGCGGAATGCTCAACGGCGTGCTGTTGTTTTCACCCCGTACGGCGGCCCTGTTTTGCCGTCTCGCGACGGATGCCGGGCTGGCCGAACAGTGCCGCACCGTCACCGCCTGTTGCCTCAGCACCGCCGTGGCCGATGAGGCCGCTCTGCTTCCCTGGGCCGGTATCGTGGTAGCGGAAACCCCCGACAGCCAAGCCTTGCTGGACGCCGTTGAAAAGGCGGCCCGGTAAAAGTCTACTCGTCGCCGGTGCAGTGTTCGATTTTGTTTTCCGGGTTTTGGCCTAACCTGTTAATCTGCGGCGATCATTGGAGCAGGCACACCTCGTGGAAAAATTATGAGCAAGACCCCTAAAGCCACAACCAAAGCCAAACCGAAAGCCACGGCCAAACCCAAAGCCAGGGCCAGGCCAAAAGCCAAGGCCAGGCCAAAAGCCAAGGCCAGGCCAGAAACCAAGGCCAGGCCAAAAACTAATAAACCCGCCGCCAAAGCCAAGGCTGCGGCCCCGGTAAAAAAAGAAGCGGTGAAAGAGGCTGCGGCCCCGGCGGAAAACACTATCGAGCAGGATATCGAAGACCGGATATCCTTGCCGCCCGAGCCGCCTCAAAAACCATCGGGCGGCGGCATGGGCGTGTTCATGGTGGTGGTGTTCCTGGCCGTGCTGGGCATCGGCGGGTATGCCAGTTGGCCGTACTGGTCGGCCGCCGTCGCGCCGTACCTTCCGGGGGGTCAGGCGGAAACTAAGACCCAACCGGCCGCTACCCCAAAGGTTGTTGATATTTCAAGCGAACAACTGGCGGCGGAACGCCGGCAACTGCGCCAATCCCTGGACCGTCTGATGGTGCGGATGGAATCCATCGAAAAGGCGGTCGAAGCGGTCAAGAAACTTGCCCAGGCGACAACCCCGCCTTCGGAAAAAATAGCCGATGGTTCTGCATTGAAAGGCCTGACCGGGCGTCTGAACGCGCTAGAAGAAGACGGCGCGGTCATGAAAACCCTGCTTAACCGCATGGATCGGATGGAAGAAACCGCCGCAGAGCAGACCGTAGCTAAGGCCAAGGCATCCGCCCCCGTCGAAACCGCCGCGTCCCATGATGCCGCGGCAATGGTTCTGGCGGTGGAAAATTTACGCAAAGTTCTCGCCACCAACGATCCCTTCGAAAAGGCTCTCGATGCCCTGAAGGCGCTGGCCGGCGACAACCCGGACATCAACGCCGCCGTCGTGCTGCTGGCAAAAAACGCATCATCCGGCATTTCCACCCTGCCCGATCTCAAACAGCGTTTTGCCGGTATCGCCGGAAAAATCGTCCACGCGTCGCGGGCCACCGAGAAGTCCGGATGGCTGGACCGTGTCAGAAACCGGCTTTCTTCGCTGGCGACGTGGCGGCGCATCGATGGCAAGGGGGAGGATGCCCCTATCGACGCTATGGTCGCCAAGGCCGAGTCCCACCTCAAGGCGGGTGACCTGAAAGCCGCCGTCATGGCAGTGGAGGGGCTGTACGTAAACGACAAGGCGGCGGCCGTGGCGAGCCCATGGTTGGCCGCCGCCAAGGCGCGCCTTGACGCCGACCGGGCCGTCGCCTCTCTCCATATTCACGCCCTTTCTCAGCTAACCCTGATAAAACCGGCCAAGGGTTAACGACGATGATCCGCGCCCTTTTCTTTTTCGTTGTTGTCGGCGGCCTGATCTGGGGGACGTTGACGTTGACCGATTATCCGGGGGTGGTGTCCCTGGAATGGGCCGGGTACCGAATCGACACCTCATTTGCTGTCCTGATGGGCGCGGTCGCGCTGATTTCCTTCATGGTCGCCTTGACGTACCGTTTCTGGCTGTTTCTGCGCCGCTCTCCCGGCGAAATAAAAACAAGTTGGAACGTCAAGCGCCGCCAACGCGGCTATCAGGCTTTGACCCGTGGCATGGTGGCGGTCGCGGCCGGCGATGCCGACGAGGCTCGGCGTCAGGCCAAACGCGCCGATTCCCTGTTGGACGAGCCGCCGCTGACCATGCTGGTGTCAGCGCAGGCGGCGCAGATGCGTGGCGACGAGGCCGCGGCCGGTACGTTCTTTGCCGCCATGATAAAACGCCCGGAAACGGAGTTTCTGGGCCTCAGGGGACTGTTCAACCAGGCCATCAAGCGGGGCGACAAGACCGAGGCCCTGTCCCTGGCGCGGCGTGCCCACCGCCTGCAGCCGAAAAGCCCCTGGGTTGCCGACAGCATGTTCGACCTGCAGATCAGTACCGGGCAATGGCTGGATGCCCGTGTGACCTCGGATGACCTTCACCGCCGCAAATTGGTTGACCCCGCCACGGCAAAACGGCGCAAGGCGGTGCTCAACTATCAACTGGGCCTTGAGGCCCGCGAGCAAGGCGACCTGTCCACCGCCGAAGGCCATTTGCGGGACGCTAACAAGCTGGCTCCTGATTTCATTCCGGCGGTGGTGGATCTGGCCGCGCGTTGGGTGGAAGGCGGCAAGTCGTCCAAGGCGGTGAAAATGATTGAGGATTCGTGGGCCACTGAGCCGCATCCGGCCTTGTTGGAGCCCTACTGGATTGCGTGCGGCGCCACGGATGCCCTGGACCGGGTGCGGGCGGCAAAAAAATTGACCGACCCGAGCCCCGATCACCCGGAAAGCCTGATCGCTTTGGCCCGGGCATCGCTGGAAGCCCGGCTGTGGGGCGAGGCCCGCCAGTCCCTGGAAAAAGCCCTGGACGGAATTTTGGTGCCGCCGGGCCGGGTCTGCCGGATGATGGCGCAATTGGAAGAAAGCGAAAACGCCGATCAGGGGCGCGCCCGGGAATGGCTGGTCCGTGCCTCACAGGCCAGCGCCGATCCGGTGTGGGTCTGCGATCATTGCGGCAACGGCGTCGGCGAATGGTCGGTCACGTGCGGCAAGTGTGGCGAATTCGACAGCTACTACTGGCGCCCGCCGCCCAGCGTCGCCGGGCTGATGGAGCCATCGGTGGTTGACGGCGGGACGGAGGACCTTGAGCCCCGGACCAAACTGATCGATGCCGGGGGCGCGGCCATTTTGCCACCCGGAGGCGTCGGGGCCGGTTGACTCAAACACACACCCTATCCCCCATACGGACCTATCGGGACTTCGTCGCCGGGCAATCGGCGCTTGCGCGCGCGCGCGAATTCGCAAGGGGTGCAGCGATCCGTGTGTTGTCCGCCGGGCGTTCGCCGGACAAGGAGGGAATCCGGTTCCCCTATTACCATCATGTGTTTGATGACGAACGGGACGGCTTCGCCCGGCAATTGAAAACCATGGCGTCCATGGGCGATTTCATCAGCCTCGACGATGCGGTGGCGATGCTGGACGGCGGCGATGCCATCGACGGGCGTTATTTTTGCATTACGTTCGACGACGGGTTCAGGAACTGGGCGACCAATGCCGTGCCCCTGTTGCTCGACGCCGGCACGACGGCGGCCTTTTTCATCGTCACCGGGTTTATCGGCACGTCCCTCGAGGCTGATCGGGACAAGCTGTTGGGGTTTTACGATCAAGGCGACCTGCTGATGGAGTTTCTCAGTTGGGACGATTGCCGGGCGATGGTGGAGGCCGGCATGACCATCGGGTCCCACACCATGAACCACGTGCATCTGGCAGACCTGGACGACGACTCCGCAGAAGCGGAAATGAAGGGGTCCAAGGATGCCATTGAGGCCGAACTGGGCCGGCCGTGCGATCATTTCTGCTGTCCTTTCGGGCGCGAGGGCATTGATTTCTTGAGGACAAGCCATCCCGGTATGGCGGAGAAAGCCGGCTACAAATCGTTTCTTACGGGCCGGCGCGGGGCGATGCGCAGGGGGGCGTCGGCGATGATGATCCGGCGCGATCATATGCTGGCCGGCTGGGGCGATTATCAACTCAAGTATTTCTTTTCGTCATGACAGACCCGACACAGGCCCACCTGCGTGACGCAAGCCTC
>JADHTD010000179.1 GCA_016776525.1 Rhodospirillales bacterium | reverse complement strand
GAAGCGGTCGTATTCGGCGAAGGTCACCGCAAAGGCGCCGATGGCAAAGGGGTGGGCGATGGTCACGGCCTGCACCGGCTGCTCGTCGGCATCGCCGCCGCCGGTCAGGTCGCCGCGCCGGAAAGCTCCCGGCTTGAGGGGCACGAGGCGGGGCCCGAGGGTGCCGTCGGGGAAGGGATCGCGGAATTCCAGGGGCGAAGGACTCCCCGGACGGGCCGCCCGCCCGGCGTCGGTTGATGCGGATTTACCGCCGGATTTATAGACGCCGAAGGCGATGGCGACGATCTGCGCCGGTGGCAGGGTCAGTTCCTGCCCGTGATGGGTGCGGATGGTGACGGCGGTATTCATCAATGTGCCCCGGTTGAGGCTCTTGCCGAGCCGGTCGCGGGCCTCGGCCACGGTTTGTCCGTCCTCGTCCCGGTCCAGGTCGAGGAAACCGGTGCCGGAGTGTTGCACCATGCCGAGGCCGCCCTCCGTGCGCAACAGGAAGGGCGCGGTGAGGATAGCGGCCCGCAGGCGGTCGCCGTTGCGCAACACCACCACGTCGGTGGCAGGGGCCGGCAGGCGGCGGATTTTGGGGCGGGCGAACTCGATACGGGCAATGTCCCGGGTATCGACGTCGAGGGATACGCCAAAGACGCCGCGCAGGACGAACAGGCTTTGGTGGATGAGTTTACCGGTGAAGCGTTCGCCACCGACCGTATAGAGGCGGTCGGCATGGTTCTTGGTCTTGCCGAAAAAGAGGTTGGCCATCTGGCCGTAGGGGATATCGATGGTTCCGTAACCGGTCCGGATAGAGAAGCTTTCCCGGGCGACGGCGCCGGCGTTGAGGTCGCCGTTCCTCAGCACCATGACGTCGCTTTCCGATTGGGCATCTGCCGGGCCGGGCGCAAGCGCAGTCACAGCGGCGCAGACGACAAGGCCCCCAATTAGGATTATTGTTCTTGTGGCGCCGTTCCAACCCAACATGAGGCAGGCTCCCATGACGCTTCTCGTTCAGGGGAATGGTAGCGCCAACGAAGGGCAGGTGGAACTTTTAATTATCCAGGGTCTTACCCAGGCGTCCGGCCAGGTCCTGGATGTACTGCCAAGCGACGCGGCCCGAGCGGGAGCCGCGGGTTACTGTCCATTCCTTGGCCTCGGCCAGCAATTGGTCCCGGGGGACATCGAGGCCGTAATTCTTGGCATAGCCCTCGACGATATCGAAATAGACGTCCTGGCTGCAATTGTGGAAACCCAGCCACAGGCCGAAGCGGTCCGACAGGGAAACCTTTTCCTCGACCGCTTCCGCCGGGTTGATGGCCGACGAGCGTTCGTTTTCGATCATGTCGCGCGGCATCAGGTGGCGGCGGTTCGAGGTGGCGTAAAAGACGACATTTTCGGGGCGGCCTTCGATACCGCCTTCGAGGACGGCTTTCAGCGACTTATAGGAGGCATCCTGGCCGTCAAAGCTGAGGTCGTCGCAGAACAACAGGCAGCGCCGGTCCGTCGCTTGCAGGATGTTGAGCAGGCGGGGCAGGCTGGGGATGTCCTCGCGGTGGATTTCGACCAGCGCCAGGGAACCCGGCTTGTCCTTGTTGACGGTGGCGTGCGCCGCCTTGACCAGCGAGCTTTTACCGGTGCCGCGGGCCCCCCACAGCAGGGCATTGTTGGCGGGCAGGCCTTCGGCGAAGCGCCGCGTGTTGTCGAGCAGAATGCCGCACTGCTTGTCGATCCCCTGCAACAGCTCCATGTCCACCCGGTTGACGTTGTGGACCGGTTCCAGCCATTGGTTATCGGCGTGCCAGACGAAGGCGTCGGCAGCGTCGAAATTGTTGGCCCTGGATTTTTCCGGCGCCAGTCTTTCGAGGGCGTCGGCGATGCGGACCAGTAAGGGGTTCAAATCGTTGTCGGTCATGGGGCGGGACCATAGTCACCGGACCGGGAATGGTCAATTTTTTTAAAAAAGGGACTCGACCCTAACCCAACCGCACCCGGTAAAGCGGAACAGATAAAATGCGCCCGGGTTGGCCGGTGGCGGGCGCATTTTGGAATTTGCTAGTTGTTCCGCTTCCATTGCATGCGCAATGTGACCTTCATTCCGGGCTGGTTACAGGCACCGCGCTAGTTGCTTGCCGGGCCGCGACGGCGGCCCCGGGAGCGCAGCGGACGAACCTAGGGCCACAGGCCCGCCCGAGGCTTGAGGGTTTTAAAAAAACGCAATCGCGTCTTAGCGATTGCAAGTCCGGGCAGGGTGGGTATAGTCCCGCTTGCTCCACGTTCCGCGCCGTTCCCATGAACAGAGCCGGGCCGTTGGATAAGGTTTTCAGGGGGGCCGGAGTCCCCAGACGATTGAGGAGTGTTTGATGTTTATTTCGCCCGCATACGCGCAGGGAGCCGGCGGTGGCGGCGGCGGTATCGAAGCCTTTCTGCCGTTGATCCTGATTTTCGTGGTCTTTTATTTCCTGCTGATCCGTCCGCAGCAGAAAAAGGTCAAGCTGCACAAGGAAATGCTGGGCGCTATCCGGCGCGGCGACAAGATCGTCACCGGCGGCGGCATCATCGGCACGGTGACCAAGGTCATCGACGACCACGAGGTCAATGTCGAGATCGCCGAGGGCATCAAGGTCCGCGTCCAGCGGGGCCTGATTTCGGCGGTTCTCACCAAGCCCGAACCGGTTAAGGACGACGGAAAATCCGGCGGCAGCGGCGAATCCGGTGAAACCCCGCCCAAACCGGCCGGTATCGGCGGCGCCCTCAAGGGCCTTTTGGGCGGCAACAAGAACTGATCCAGGAAACCGGTTGCTGCAATGGTCTACTTCGCAAAATGGAAGGTAATCCTGATCCTGGCCGTCATCGGTCTGGGACTGGTCTTTGCCGCGCCCAATTTCCTGACGGCGAAGCAGGCCGAAAGCCTGCCGACCTGGCTGCCCCATAAACAGATCAGCTTGGGATTGGATTTGCAGGGCGGCTCGCACCTGCTGTTGGAAGTGGACGTTGAAACGGTGCTGCGCGAACGCCTCGAATCGCTGGTCGATTCGGTCCGCGTTGAACTGCGCAAGGCCCGCATCCGCTATCAGGGACTGGGCCAGGGCGGCCATTCGGTCAATGTCACCATCCGCGACCTGGAAAAGGCGGAACAGGCCCGGCAGCTCATCCGCAAGCTGGATACCGGCGTTATCACCGAACTAAACGAATCCACGGGCCGCATCACCCTGACCCTGACGGAAGTGGCCATCAAGGAGCGGCGCATCGCCGCCGTCGAACAGTCCATCGAGATCGTCCGCCGCCGCATCGACGAAACCGGCGTCCGCGAACCGACCATCCAGCGCCAGGGCGAAGACCGCATCCTGGTGCAGTTGCCGGGCGTAGACGACCCGGAACGGGTCAAGAGGCTGCTCGGCAAGACGGCCAAGATGACCTTCCATCTGGTTGATCAGCAAACCCCCATCAACGAAGCCCTGGCCGGCCGGGTGCCGCCGGGAGCCGTCGTTATGCCGTCGGCCAGCGAAGTTGATTCCAGCGGCCGCCCACGCATGTATTTGATCAAGAAGAGGGTCATGGTCAGCGGCGATACCCTGATCGACTCGCAACCGACTTTCCAGGACAACGAACCGGTGGTCAGTTTCCGCTTCGACGCCATCGGCGGTAAGAAATTCGGCAAAGCGACCCAGCAAAACGTCAACCGGCTGTTCGCCATCGTGCTGGACGGCAAGGTGATCAGTGCGCCGGTGATCCGCGAACCGATCCTCGGCGGCACCGGCATCATCTCCGGCAGTTTCACGGTGGCCTCGGCCCAGGATCTGGCGCTGCTGCTGCGCGCCGGTGCGCTGCCGGCACCCTTGACCATCCTCGAGGAACGCACGGTCGGCCCGGGGCTGGGCGCCGATTCCATCGCGGCTGGTAAGATAGCTTCCGTGATTGGCCTTATTCTGGTCATTGCCTTCATGATCGTCACCTATGGCCGTTTCGGCATCTATGCCGACGTGGCGCTGGTCGTCAACATGCTGCTGATCGCCGCCTCGCTGTCGGTACTGCAAGCGACCCTGACCCTGCCCGGCATTGCCGGGATCGTGCTGACCATCGGCATGGCGGTGGACGCAAATGTGCTGGTCTTCGAGCGTATCCGCGAAGAGGTGCGGGGTGGGCGGACGCCGATCTCGGCCATTGATGCTGGGTATTCGCGGGCCTTTATGACCATTATCGACGCCAACGTGACGACCCTGATCGCCGCCCTGTTGTTGTATCAATTCGGTTCCGGCCCGATCCGTGGCTTTGCCGTGACCCTGGCCATCGGCATCGTCACCTCGATGTTTACGGCGATCATGCTGACCCGGCTGCTGGTGGTGCTCTGGCTGCGCCGCACCAAGCCGCCGGCACTGGACGTATAGGAGAGGGATGAGAAAATGCGTAAGCTTCAACTGATCCCGTCCGGCACCACAGTTCCCTTCGTCGACAGGCGCGTTCTGTATTTTGTCTTATCGGCCTTGCTGGTGATTAGTTCCATCGGCCTCTTTCTGGTCAAGGGCCTGAATTACGGCATCGATTTCAAGGGCGGCATCATCATCGAGGTGCGGACCAGCACCGCCGCCGATATCGGTTCCATGCGTTCGAAGCTGTCCAATTTAGGCCTTGGCGAGGTCGCTTTGCAGGAATTCGGCGAGCCCACCGACGTCCTGGTCCGTGTGCAACGCCAGGAAGGTGGTGACGCCGCCCAGCAAAAAGCGGTGGAGGCGGTGAAGGCCGCTTTGGGCACTTCGGTTGAATACCGGCGCACCGAATTCGTCGGCCCCAAAGTCAGTGAGGAACTGTTCTGGGACGGAGTCTCGGCGGTGGCGGCAGCCATCTTCGCCATCCTGATCTATATCTGGTTCCGCTTTGAATGGCAGTTCGGCATGGGCGCTGTCATTGCCCTGACCCACGACGTGCTGACCACCATCGGCCTCTTTTCGCTGTTGGGACTTGAATTCAACCTTTCCACGGTGGCCGCCATCCTGACCATCGCCGGTTATTCCATCAACGACACGGTGGTGGTCTATGACCGGGTGCGCGAAAACCTGCGCAAGTTCAAGACCATGCCGTTGACGCAACTGCTCAACCTCAGCCTCAATGAAACCCTGTCGCGCACAGTGATGACTTCGTTAACCACGTTGTTAGCCTTGATGGCGCTTTATTTTCTGGGCGGTGAGGTCATCCGCGGCTTCAGTTTCGCCATGATCTGGGGCGTACTGATCGGAACGTACTCATCGATCTGCCTGGCCGTGCCGATGCTGATCTACCTCAAAATCCAGCGGCGGACGGCAAGCGGCAAAGTAGAAGAAGCCCCGGCCGGGGAAACGCCTTAGTTCCCTTGAACGGGCAACCCTTGATTCTAAGAAGCTTTACCCCCTTTATTGAAGTATGAGTATCGGCGGTATTGATATCACTCCGCTGGTGGCCAAGGGCCGCCAGTTGATCCAGGGGTACGGTGACGGCGGTTTCCGAATTTCCGAAAGCCGCCACGAGGGACCGGTGCTGGTCTTTCCCACGGAAACCCGCCCCTGGCCGGTCAGTGATCCGGCAGACATTACCCCGGCCAGCCTTGAAGCGGTTTTTGAGGCCGCCGCTGATATTGAAATCCTGGTCATCGGGTGCGGGGGCCGCTTCCTGGCCCCGCCGGTAGGCTTGCGGGAGGCGCTCAAAGACGCCGGAATCGTTTTGGAATGGATGGACACCGGGGCAGCCTGCCGCACCTTCAATGTGCTGCTGACGGAAGACCGCCTTGCCGCCGCTGCCCTTATTGCAGTCGATTAATAACACCCCGACAGCAGGCTACTACTTTCCCGTATCATAATCCTGATCCTGTTAAGGGTGGCCCTTATGTCGTTCTGCAGGTGCGGCTTTTTCTGAATATGAAAAAGGCCCGGACCTTTTCGGGCCCGGGCCTTGTTCGATACGGACGGGCGGGATTTAGGCGTTGGCCAGGTTTTCCGCCGCGAAGTCCCAGTTGACCAGGCTGTCCAGGAAGGTCTGGAGGTAGTCGGGACGCCGGTTCTGGAAGTCCAGGTAGTAGGCGTGTTCCCACACGTCACAGGTCATCAAC
>JADHTD010000178.1 GCA_016776525.1 Rhodospirillales bacterium | reverse complement strand
TCATCACCGATGTCGGGCTCTGTTCAATGGCCTGCGAAAGAACGTTGAGAGTTTCTTCGCGTTTCTTCAGGTCGGTGATATCCGTGCGTATGCCGACTATTTCGCCCCGCTTGGTCCGCCGTTCGTTGACCATCAGCCACCGATCATCGGAAAGTTTCCTCTCAAATGATGAATCGCCCCTGCGGTGATTGGCGACCAGTTCCAGCAAAAATTCCTCTTCCCGGTCCCTGGCTTCCGGAAAAATCCCCTGGCCGATGATCACCCGGAACAGATCCTCGAATGATATACCGGGTATGATTTTACCCTTCATACCCGAGTACATATCCCGGAAAGCGGAATTGCTGAGCACCAAATCGTCATTCTTGTCGAACAACACAAAGCCTTCCTGGATACTTTCGATGGCGTCAATCAGCCGTTCTTCCGCCTGCCGGGCTTGTTCCTCGGTTTTCTTAAGCTCAGAAATATCGATCAGAATGACAAAGGTATAGCCGTTGGGCATGCGGCGTTCCGTCACTTGAATCCAGCGGCCGTCAGGGCGCTTCAACTCGAAAGGCGTATCCTCATAAAGGTGATGGTGAAGCCGTTCCTTAATGTATTCCTCTTCACGACCTATGGCATTCTTGACGGGTTTACGGGAGACAATGGTCCGCACCATTTCCTCGAAGGTCACGCCCGGTTTGACGATATCCTGGATGGCTTCCATCATTTCGAAATAATAGTTGTTGCAGAAAACCAGGCGGTCAGAAGAGTCGAAAAGTGAAAAGGCAACATCAACATCGCCGATAACGTTGGACAGGAGTTCGCGCGCTTCCGACTCCTGGCGGGCTTGCAATTCCGCTAATTTCCTTTCGGTAATATCCTGGGAAGCGACCAGGAAGCAGGATTTATTGCCGATTTCGATAATATCGCTCGAAATGAGAAAATCTCTTACCTCACCTAATCGAGTACGGAGGCGCGCCTCAAAGTTTCGCACCGCCCCGTCCTTGCGGACGCTTTCTTTCATTTGCCGGCGGAGAACCGGATTTTCCCATAGCTCAATATCATCAGGAGACCGCCCGATGACATCTTCCCGCGCATAGCCGAAGATAGACAACCAAGTTTCGTTGACATCGATAAAAACATCGTCTTCGGCGTCGACCATGGCATAAAGAACGGGACTTGAGCGGAAGGCTCTGAAAAAAAGATCGCTTTTTTCCAGGGTTTCCTTTCCGTCTTCGATGCCTTTTTGATCGACATGAGACGTCATCAATCACACCCTCCATGCAGGACAAAGCATACCCATATACGGGTCAGCCTTCGGGCCCGCTTTCTTCAGATAGAAGATACCCCACGCCCCGCAAAGTATGAATGGTGATGGAAGCCTCGGCATTCAAAAGACGTTTGCGCAATCGTGATATATGAACCTCGACGGAATTGGAGGTTACCTCTTCATCAAAGCCATAGAGTTTATCTTCCAGCACGTCCTTCGGAACGACCCGCCCCTTACGGCGCATGAGTTGTTCCAAAACGCCCATCTCGCGGCGTGAGATATTGATTGCCTTTTCATCAATACTAACTTCCCGGGCGGTCGTGTCGAAGGTAACATTGCCGGCGGTCAGCGACGAACCGAGAGCCCCGCCAGGACGCCTGAGAAGGGCCCGGATACGGGCGACAAGTTCTTCCATGGCGAATGGCTTGAGAAGATAATCGTCGGCCCCGATATTCAGGCCTTTGACCCGGTCGTCAACACCGTCGCGGGCGGTCAGGATAAGAACCGGTGTTGAGTCGCCATTCAGGCGCATCTTGCTCAACAGAACCAGCCCATCCCCGTCGGGCAGGCCCAAGTCGAGGATAATAGTATCGTAGCGAACGGATTCGATAGCCGCTTCGCCTTCACCAAGTGTCGTAAAAGAGTCGACGGTAAAGCCTACTCTCTCCAACCCCAAGGTCGCGGATTCAATTAGCCGCTCGTTGTCTTCCACCAGTAAAAGGCGCATGCACTATACCTTGGCCAGGAAAGCCACCCATTCGACACAAAGTGTACACTAGGTATCAAACTCCGCAAAGGGATCGCCTCCGGTGGCCTCTTCGTTGACCGAAAAGCCCAGAAACTGCCATGTATCCATCATATGGCCGGGGAGCGGCGCCGTTACTTCCAGAAATCCTTTTTTGGCCGGATGCGGCAGGCGAATGGCGCGTGCATGCAAATGTAGCTGCCGGGCGATGCCCTCTCCATCCAGGAAGGCTTCCGCACCGCCGTATTTACCGTCGCCCAGGATCGGCGTCTCCAAAAGCAGGCTGTGTACGCGAAGCTGATGGGTACGGCCGGTCAGGGGTTCCATGGCCAGCCAGGCGGCGCGCGTTCCGGCCCGTTCAACGATGCGGTATAGGGTTACTGCTTTCTTGCCGCCGTCGACACCGGCCATGACCCGTTCGCCGACCCGGCCCGGTACTTTTCCCAGAGCCATATTGATCCGCCCCTGGGCCGGACGCGGCACCCCGACAACAGCCGCCCAATAAAGCTTGCGGGCATCACTTCCCCGGAAGGCAGCCGTCAGTTTGGCAGCCGCCGACGGGCTGCGGGCAAGCAGCATGACGCCGCTGGTATCCTTGTCGAGGCGATGGACCAGGCGCGGGCGTTCCTCGCTGCCAAAACGCAGGGCATCGAGCATGCCATCCAGATGGTGGGTGGTTTTACTGCCGCCCTGCACCGCCAGGCCCGGCGGCTTGTTGAAAGCAATGACATGGTCGTCCCGGTAAAGAACGCGCGCCTGCAACTCCTGCATTTCGGCATCGCTTAATGTAATGTCCCGGTTTTTCGGCTTCGGGGTTTGTTCGGAAGTGACACCGGCCAACGGCGGCACCCGCACCATTTGCCCCTCGGCCAGCCGGTGGTTGGCTTTAATACGCCCGCCGTCGACGCGAATTTGTCCTTTGCGCAGAAGTTTTTCCAGTTGGCCGTGTTTGAGGGCCGGGTAATGCCGCTTGAACCAGCGATCAAGGCGGATACCGTCGTCATCAGCGGAAACCTGTACCGTCTCGACGCCGCTCACGGTGCGGTTCCTTCGCTTTCCAGGGCGGCATCCCGGGCATCATGGAATTCCGGCGGCGCCATTTGCAAGGTTCGGGGGCCGACAAGAGCGATGGCCCAAGCCCCCAGGGGCGCCGTCAGCAGGATACTGAGCACGGCAACCGCTAGGATGATCTCGCCGCCCCGGACCGGCATCCCGGCTGCCTGTAGGGCGACCAGTGCGCCGCCGCCAATGGCCGCCTGCACGGTGGCCTTGGGAAGGTAGGCGACGACCACGAAAAAACGCTCAGGGGTCGTGAAATGACTGCCCATCAGGCACACCCAGGTGCCGATACTGCGCGCCACCAAACCGGCCAGGATCAGCAAGGCCCCGGCAAGACCGGCCTCCACCGCCACCTGGACGTCGACCTGGGCGCCGACCATGGTAAACAGGACGATCTCGGCAAAAACCCAGATTTTTCCCAGCTTGGCGGAAATTTCGTGGGCCATGTGTTCGTTTTTTTCAAGGATGATAAAGCCGATGGCCATCACCGCGATAAGGGCCGCAAACGGCAGCCAATCCGCCAGCAAATGCTCAACCCGTACCAGCAGGACCGACAGCACCAACACCACCAGGACTCGCTTGGTTGCCCGCGGATTGAAGCGTTGGAACATACGGTAGAGCACCATTCCAACCAGCAAACCGACACCGATACCGAGCAGGATGGAAAGGGGAATTCCGGCAAGCTGCCAGGCGACATTAACGCTTTGGCCGGTCAACATGCCGACCAAGACGATGTAGACGACAATGACGAAAACATCGTCAATGGCTGAGGCCGCCAGCACCATGGTCGGTATACCCTTTTCGGCGCCCAGGCCCTGGTCGATAAAACGGATCATCAAGGGAACGACGACGGCCGGTGAGACGGCCGCCAGCACGGAACCGAGCACGGCGGATTCCATATAGGTCAGCCCCAGCAGGGGCGGTCCGAGGACGGTTACCGCCGCACCCTCAATCACCGCCGGTACCGCCGACAGCAAGAGGACGCGGCCGCCGACCCTGTTCAGGGTATCCTTGCTGAGCTCGAACCCGGCCCTGAGCAGGATGACAATGAGGGCGATCAAGCGCAGGTCACCGGAAGCCGCCAACAGGTCGGGGCTGATGATGCCTAAGAAATAGGGACCGAAGGCCACACCCAGCAGCAACATGCCGACCAAGCCGGGAATACTCAGATGGCGGAAGGCCCAATCGACGATCAAGGCCAGGATGATAAGTTCGGCAAGACTAACGATCATGGGGTTTCAGCACTAGCGGATTGCAAAACGGAAAGCGGCATTCTTATCCTTCGTTCTTCTGTTGCCGCAACTTATCCCAGTATTGGAGGCGCTTGGCAATCTCACGTTCAAAACCGCGCTCACCGGGATTGTAGAACTGCTGGCGCGGCATGTCGTCGGGGAAGTAATTCTGTCCGGAAAAGCCTTCCTCCGCATCGTGGTCGTATTGGTAGCCTTTGCCGTAGCCCAAATCCTTCATCAGGGAGGTCGGCGCGTTGAGGATATGTTTGGGCGGGTTCAGCGAGCCGGTTTCCCGGGCCGCCCGATTGGATGCCTTCTCCGCCTTGTAGGCGGCGTTTGATTTGGGCGCTGTGCCCAGATAGACAATCAACTGAACCAGAGCCAGTTCTCCTTCCGGGCTGCCCAGGCGTTCATAGGCTTGCCAGGCGGCGATAGCCTGCGGCAGGGCGTCCGGTTCGGCCAGGCCGACATCTTCGACGGCGAAACGCAACAAGCGCCGGGCCACGTAATGGGGGTCTTCGCCGCCGGCCATCATGCGGGCGAACCAATAGAGCGCCGCGTCGGTGTCGGAACCCCGCAGCGATTTATGCAGGGCGCTGATCAGGTTGTAGTGGCTTTCCTGGGATTTGTCGTAGAGCGGCATGCGCTTCTGCACGGTCTCGGCCAGGGCGGCGGTATCCAGAAGGGTTCCGTAAGCCTCGCCTGCAGGCAGATAGTCGGCGAGGGCCTCGGCCATATTGAGCAAATACCGTCCGTCGCCGTCGGCCATGGCCCGCAGCGCCGCCCGGGCGTCGTCGTTCAGCGGCAGGCGGCGGCCCAGGTCGGCTTCGGCGCGATCCAGGATGATGTCGAGCGCCCCATCGTCCAAACGGTTGAGGACCAGCACCTGACAGCGCGACAACAGCGCCCCATTGAGTTCGAACGACGGGTTTTCGGTGGTGGCGCCGACCAGGATCACCGTGCCGTCTTCCACATAAGGCAGGAAACCGTCCTGTTGGGCCCGGTTGAAACGGTGGATTTCGTCAATGAAGAGGAGCGTCCCCTGCCCGGCCTGACGGCGACCCTTGGCGCCCTCGAAGACCTTGCGCAGATCGGCAACGCCGGAAAAGACGGCGGACAACGGTTCGAAATAGAGGTCGGTGTGTTCCGCCAGCAGGCGGGCGATGGTCGTCTTGCCGGTACCGGGCGGCCCCCAGAACACCACCGAGTTTAGCTTGCCCAAGGCCAGCATACGGCCCAATGGCCCTTCCGGGCCCAGCAAATGGTCCTGGCCGACGACATCCGATAGGGATTGGGGCCGCAAGCGGTCGGCCAGGGGCCGGGGTGCTTGCGACTCGAATAAACTGGCCATTGGTTGTGCCTTGTTTGGCGTCATAAGCTTTGGGTCCCGGGTAAACTATGCCTTGCAAAGCTTGATGTATGGGGCGTTACAATAAACCTATCGCAAGAACCGAAAGCATACACGAAGATTAATGTTCTGTATATGTTCCAAATTAGTATATAAATAAGCGAACCAATACTTTGATACTACTAATAGCTATATTTAGTTACGGACTACCCGTAAGGCCGTTGTATGGAAAATCTAAATTCTAAAACTCAGACCCTGATTGAAACCCGTTGGGCCTTCTTTTTTATTGCTCTCCTTGCGGCAATATTTCTGCTGAATGAAATTATCATAGTCCAGCCGACTTCCTACGAACAATGGCTGGTCAAGGATTACAGTGTCCGGGTTCTCGTACTCCTAATCGTCTTTGGCTTTCCCTCCTTCCGTAGGCAAGTCGCTACCCTGTTCCG
>JADHTD010000177.1 GCA_016776525.1 Rhodospirillales bacterium | reverse complement strand
CACCGGCACTTTGGCGTGGCTGTGTTCGCGGATTTTGTAGTTGATCTTTTCGTTCCTGAGGTCGGCCTCGGCTTCCAATCCGGCTTCCTTCAACGCCGCCAGCACCTGTTCGGCGTAGGCGTCGGCATCGCTGGTGATGGTGGCGACCACGATCTGCAAAGGGGCCAGCCACAGCGGGAAACGCCCGGCATAGTGTTCGACCAGGATGCCGATGAAACGCTCGAACGATCCCAGGATGGCCCGGTGCAGCATGACCGGGCGGTGCTTCTCGCCGTCTTCGCCGATGTAGTTGGCGTCGAGCCGTTCGGGCAGCACGAAGTCCACCTGTAGGGTGCCGCACTGCCAGTCGCGGCCAATGGTGTCGCGCAGCACGAATTCCAGTTTCGGCCCATAGAAAGCGCCTTCGCCGGGGTTCAATTCGGTTTCCAGGCCGGTCGCCTGGGTGGCGTCCAGCAAGGCCTTTTCCGCCTTGTCCCAGGTGGCATCGTCACCGGCACGGATTTCCGGCCGGTCGGAAAATTTAATAACCACGTCCTCGAAGCCGAAGTCCTTATAGATATCCAGCAACAGCTTGCAGAAGATTTCCGTCTCCGACGTAATCTGGTCTTCGGTGCAGAAAATATGAGCATCGTCCTGGGTAAAGGCGCGCACCCGCATGAGGCCGTGCAGGGCGCCGGACGGTTCGTTGCGGTGACAGGATCCGAATTCGGCCATGCGGATCGGCAGGTCGCGGTAGCTGGTGATGCCCTGTTTGAAAATCTGCACATGGCACGGACAGTTCATCGGCTTGATGGCGAGGATTTTGTCCTCGGCCTCAGAGATGAACATGTTCTCGCGGAACTTCTCCCAGTGGCCGGAGGCTTCCCACAGGCCACGGTCGACCAGTTGCGGCGTGTTGACCTCGACATAACCGGACTCGTCGAGGCGGGACCGCATGTAATTCTGCACCGTGCGATACAGCCGCCATCCCTTCGGATGCCAGAAAGCGGAACCGGCGGCGACGTCCTGGAAATGAAAGAGGCTCATCTCCCGGCCGAGGCGGCGGTGGTCGCGTTTCTCGGCTTCCTCCAGCATGTGAAGGTACTGTTTAAGCTGTTTTTTGTCGGCCCAGGCGGTGCCGTAAATGCGTTGCAGCATGGCGTTGTTGGAATCGCCCCGCCAGTAGGCCCCGGCCAGTTTCATCAGCTTAAAGGCCTTGCCCAGCTTGCCCGTCGACGGCAGGTGCGGACCCCGGCACAGGTCGAACCAGTCGCCCTGGCGGTAGATGCCGATCGGTTCGTCTTCCGGCAGGTCGCGGATCAGTTCGGCTTTATAGGCCTCGCCCATGTCTTCGAAGGTCTTGATGGCTTCGGCGCGGCCCCAAACTTCGCGCACGAAGGGGGAATCGCGGTCGACGATTTCCGCCATCTTGGCTTCAATTTTTTCCAGGTCGTCGGGGGTGAACGGCTCATCGCGGGCAAAGTCGTAATAGAAACCGTTCTCGATGGACGGCCCGATGGTGACCTGCGTGCCGGGATACAATTCCTGCACGGCTTCGGCCATCACATGGGCGGCGTCATGACGCAAAAGGTCCAGGGCGTCCTCGTCCTTGGTGGTGACGATAGAGACTTCCGCATCCTGCTCAATGGACAGGCTGAGGTCCTTCATCTCGCCGTCGACGCGCACGGCCAGGGCGGCCTTGGCCAGGCCGGGTCCGATATCGGCGGCAATCTCGGCACCGGTAACGGATCCGTCGAAGTTTTTGACGCTGCCGTCGGGTAAGGTTATGGCGACCATGGGACTGTCTTTGTGTCTAATAAATCCTGGAAACGGGGGCGCACTGTAGACCGCTGGCACCGCCTGTCAAGCAGGCGCGGCGGTCATCAGAACGCGGGTTACCTCTTCCACTGAAAGTTCCTCCAGATCGTCCTGCACCACTTCGGTTACGGTACGGCCTTTCGGGGCGCACAAGGCCGGGTCCGAGTCTCTGGAAAACAGCACCACCGAACGGCAGCCGGCGACTGCCGCGAGGTGCATTGGTCCGGTATCGTTGCCCACCGCCCATTCGGCCCGGCGGGCCAAAACGGCGATGTCGATAAGGTCCGTCTGCCCAGCCAGGCTGATGGCGCCGGGACACTGTTCGATCACCGTTGCATGCAGCGACTGTTCGCTGGTGGCGCCCAGCAGCACAGGCGTAATCCCCTGGGTCAGCAACCAGCGCCCGAGACCGGCAAAATAGGCGGCGGGCCAGCGTTTGGCGGGCCGGTGCGGAGCGCCACCCGGCATCAGCAGGGCATAGCGGTCGACCAAGTCAAACCGGGAAACATCGGCCGCGGCCCATTCAAGGTCCGGCGGCGGCACCTCTTCAAGGCCCGCCATCTTCAATTGTTCGGCCTGGCGTTCCAGGGTGTGCATATCGTCGCGCTTCGGGTTGGCGTGGGGATGCGAACAGCCCCGGGCAACCCCCGACCATTCGGGGTAAGGCCCCGGCCAGAAGAGTTTGTAATAAAGCGAACTGCGGCCCGAGGTCTGCAAGTCATAAATCCGTTGAAAACCACCTTCTTTCAGGAAACGGCGAACGGCGGCCCAGCGGCCGAACTGCAACAGGGCCGGACGCGGATCAAATTCAATGGCGTCGAATAGTCCCGAAGCTTCGGCCAGGGGACCGTAAGGCTCCGTCGTCAAAAGCGTGATGTGGTCTTGACGGTGGTGTTGGCGGATGGCTTTAAAGGGGCCCAAGGCCTGTACGATGTCGCCCAGCGCCGAAAGCTTGATAACCAGGATATTAGGAGCACCGGCGATCACGTCAGCCGCCATCAGGACGTCTCTTCCAGGTGCAGGACCTCGTTATAGACGTCCAGGGTCCGGGCGCACATGGTGGTCCGGGAAAATTTCTCACGGACATGCCTGATGGCCTTTTCGGACAATTTGGCGCGCTCCGCCTCATCGAGGGACAACACCCGGTCGATGGCCTCGGCCAGGGCCCCGGCATCGCCCGGCGGCGACAACCACCCGGTTTCCCCGACGATCACCGTTTCCCGGGCGCCGCCGTGATCCGACGCAATGACCGGGCGGCCCAGGGCCTGGGCCTCGGCCACCACCCGGCCGAAAGCTTCCGGGTCGGTGGAGGCGGAAACCACGACATCGGTCAGAAGGTAGGCCGCCGCCATATCGTCACAATAATCGACGATGCGGATGACTTCGCCCAAGCCGCGGCTCTCAACCAAATCCTCCAGTTCCCGGCGGTAATCGGTGCGCCCCTGGTCGGAACCGACCAGCACACAGCGGATGTCCCGGCGTCCCAGCTTGCCGATGGCGTCGATAAAGACCCGTTGCCCCTTCCAGCGGGTCAACCGCCCGGGCAGCATGACCACCGGACAGCCGTCGTCCAGCCGCCATTGGGTGGCCAGCGCCACCCGGCGTTCGGCGCTGACTTTCTCCGGGTCGAAACGGTCCAGGTCGACGCCCCGGTGAATAACCCGGATACGGGGAATATCGACACCGTAAATCTGTCTCATATGGCCGGCGATAAAGGCGGAGATGGCAATGACCCTTTCGCCGCGGGTCATGACGGAATTATAGCGCCGTTTAAGGAACCCTTCGGCGCCGTAAGTTCCGTGGAAGGTGGTGACGAAATGGCAGCCGCTGCGTTTGGCGGCATAATAGCTGCTCCAGGCCGGGGCCCGGGAGCGGGCATGCACGATATCGACACCTTCGGCTTTGATGAGGTCGGCCAGGCGGTCGATGTTGGCATGCATGACGAACGGGTTCTTGCTGTCGACCGGCAAGGTCACGTGCTCGGCCCCGACCCGGGTCAGGGCATGCACCAGGTCGCCGCCTGCCGAGGCCACCAGGGCGCGGCCCCCGGCTTCGGCAATGGCGGCGGCGATTTCAACGGTGCCGCGTTCGACACCGCCGCCCGCTTCCAGGCGCGGCAGCACCTGCAATACGGTCGCCCGCCTGCCGTCGCTCTCGGATTCCTGAGAGTCGTTGTTGCCCTTGGCTCCCGCCAGGGCAATGATGCTATTGTTCGTGACGCCAATCATTTAATCGAGCCAAGCATGACCGATTTGACACCCCCTGAAAACTCGCCTCCCCAGATACTAGCACGGGATGACGGCGCCACAATCGCTTACCATCGGAGTCCTGGCAAGTCCCCCGGTATCGTTTTCCTGACCGGATTCATGTCGGATATGACCGGCAGCAAGGCCCTGGCGCTGGAAGCCTATTGCCGGGACCGGGGCCGCGCTTTCCTGCGTTTCGACTATACCGGCCACGGCCAGTCGTCCGGCGCCTTTACCGACGGCACCATCGGTCAGTGGGCGGCCGATGCGGTTTATGCCCTCGATAAACTTACAGATGGCCCGCAGGTACTGGTCGGCTCGTCCATGGGCGGCTGGATCATGCTGTTGACGACTCTCTTGCGGCCGCAACGGGTCGCCGGGCTGCTCGGCACGGCGGCGGCCCCGGATTTCACCCGCGACCTGATGGAAGCGGTATTCACCCCCGATCAACAAAAAGAACTGGCAGAAACGGGCCAAGTCCTGATCCCGTCCGATTACGAGGACGGCGATCCCTATCCCATCACCAAGGCCTTGATCGAGGACGGGCGGGACCAATTGCTGCTGGACCGGGAAATCCCACTCGACTGCCCGGTGCGGCTGATTCACGGCCAGCAGGACCGGGATGTGCCCTGGCAGACCTCAATGCGCCTTGCCGAATGCCTGCGTTCCCGGGATGTGGAGGTGACGCTGATCAAGGAAGGTGACCACCGGCTGTCCGAACCCCATGACCTGGACCGCCTGATCCGTATCCTGGATAAACTGCTCCATCACATCGACAACCCGCCGGGGCCGGAACAACCGAATTAGCGCCGATTCAAGGCCGCTTTCTGGTCGTCCGGATCGCGGTCGGCGATTTCCAGGATCAGTTTTTTTAATATTCCCTGGGCGAAGGACTTGCGGTCTTCCACCTTCAGCATGAAGGAACGCCTGCCGCCGATCACCACTTCCTTGAAATACTGGTCCAGGTCCGGCATCTCCGGGCGGTCGATGACCAGGGCATTGATGGTGATGCGCCGGGAAACCGCCAGATCACGGGCGGCGGAGGCCGGTGTGCCCATTGTATTCGGCCCGTCGCCGGAAATATCGATGACCCGGCGGGTGCCTTCGAAATTGTTTGTCTCAATGGACTGGATGCCCAGCATGAGGGCGTCGCCGACCGCATTGCCGCCCCAACAGTCGTCCATCGGCAGGGCCAGAACCTTGTTTCCGAAAGCCCTGGCCTCGGCGGCGGAACCGATGCGCATCCAGGGAATACTGACGCGGACGCATTCGAGCCCGGCAAATTCGATATAGGCGACAGCGATCGATTGTTTGAAACCGCCGGAAATGGCCCGCAGCACCTTCGGGTGGACCAGGGCGTCGGCGTAGCCCTGGCGTTGCAGCATGGTTTCCTCGGCATCAATGCTGCCCGAGGCATCGACCACAAAAGCCAGTTCCAGGTCAACGGCAACCGGGTCGGCAGCCTTCGCCGGCGCTGTGCAAATGACGGCAACCGTCATCATCGTCAGAATATGCTTGAGCATCGCCTCCTCCCCGGTTGACGTGCGTCCCATCGTGTTCGGCTATGATAGCGGTCAACGATTGGGCTGTCAGCTTTGGATATCACCCTCCCGCATCGACAATACTTTTAAGGCCGCTGCGGTAATCCGGGTATTTCAGGGTATAGCCCAGGTCGTCTTTAAGGCGGCGGTTGCTGACCACCCGGTTGTCCCGCCAGAAACTGAGGCCCATGGTTGTCATTTCCTTGGCCGCCTCTTCAAACGGCACGGCGGGCAAGGGGTCCACCCCCAGCAGTTCACAGGCATAGGCAATGACGTCGCCGGGGGCCGACGGTTCGTCGTCGGCCAGGTTATAGACGGCGCCGGCATCGGGTTTGGCCATGGAGGCGCGCAGCACGCCGACGATATCATCCACATGGATGCGCCCGAACAGGTGGTTCGGTTTTTCAATGCGCCGGGCCTCGTCCATCCGGACCCGGTCGAGCACGCTACGGCCCGGTCCGTAAATTCCCGACAGCCGGAAGATATGGACCGGGAATTTGTGTTCATAATAAAGCCCGCGCCAGCCCATTT
>JADHTD010000176.1 GCA_016776525.1 Rhodospirillales bacterium | reverse complement strand
TGACACCGAAAGGAGCGGAGCAAAAGCCCGCCGACGGTTACGGCAAGCAGGAACGCCAAGGCCTTGAACGGCTGATCGATGCAACCAAATAACGGGTAGGTATGGTGCAATTCCAGGACGATAACCCGATGATCCGTTGCCGCCACCCCTTGGGTGATACCGGCGACGACGCCTACCGGCATGAGGAATGCGGCGTCTTCGGCGTCTATGGCCATGACGATGCCGCCGCCCACACGGCCTTGGGCCTGCACGGCCTGCAACACCGCGGCCAGGAAGCCTGTGGCATCGTCACCTACGACGGCGACCATTTTCATTCCCACCGGGCGCTGGGCACGGTCGGTGATAATTTCGGTTCGCAAGAGGTCATCGCCCGCCTGCCCGGGGCCATGTCGATCGGCCACGTGCGCTATTCCACGTCGGGCGAAACCGTGCTCCGCAACGTGCAGCCGCTGTTTGCCGATTTCAAGTTCGGCGGCCTGGCCATCGCCCACAACGGCAACCTGACCAATGCCTACGCCGTGCGCAAGTCGCTGGTCGACAAGGGCTGTATCTTCCAGTCCACATCGGACACGGAAACCATCATCCACCTGATCGCCAAAAGCGAATATTCGCCCGTCGTCGACCGCATGATCGATGCCCTGCGCCAGGTCGAAGGGGCTTATTCGCTGGTTGCCCTGACCCGGGAAAAGCTGATCGGCGTGCGGGACCCCTACGGCATCCGCCCGCTGATTTTGGGCCGCATGGGCGACACCTATATCCTGTCGTCGGAAAGCTGCACGCTGAACATCTTAGGCGCCGAATTCGTCCGCGACGTCGACCCCGGCGAAATAATCGTCATCGACAAGAAGGGCCTGCGGTCCATCAAGCCGTTCCAGAAAGCGCCGTCGCGTTTCTGTATTTTCGAATACATCTATTTCGCCCGCCCGGACAGCCTGATGGAAGGCAAGAACGTCTATGAAGTCCGCAAACAGATCGGCGCCGAGCTGGCCCGCGAATGCCCCGTCGAGGCCGACATGGTGATCCCGGTGCCCGATTCCGGGGTTCCGGCGGCCCTCGGGTACGCCAACCAGTCGGGCATTCCGTTTGAGATCGGCATCATCCGCTCGCACTACATGGGCCGCACCTTCATCGAGCCCAGCGACCAGATCCGGCACTTGGGCGTGCGCCTCAAACACAACGCCAATTCCGGGCTGATCAAGGGCAAGCGGCTGATCCTGGTCGACGATTCCATCGTGCGCGGCACCACCTCGACGAAAATCGTCGAGATGATGCGCAACGCCGGGGCCCGTGAAGTGCACATGCGCATCTCCAGTCCGCCGACCGATCATTCCTGTTTTTACGGCATCGACACGCCGAGCCAGCAGGAACTGCTGGCCGCCCAGAACAATATCGAGGAAATGGCCAAGCTGATCGGCGTCGACAGCCTCGCCTATATTTCCTTCGATGGCCTCTATCGGGCGGTTGCCGGTGAGGACCGCAACAGCGAGGCGCCGCAGTTCTGTGATGCCTGCTTCACCGGAGAATATCCGGTGCGCCTGACCGACCAGGAAGACAGCCCCGGTCCACAACAACTCTCACTGCTAGCGGAACAGGAATAAGCATGACCAAAGCCCCTTCGACCGGCGGCCGCCTTGAAGGCCGTATCGCCCTCATCACCGGCGCTTCGCGCGGCATCGGGCGGGCCATCGCCCTGCGCTATGCCGCGGAAGGGGCGCATCTGGTCCTCCTGGCCCGCACTCAGGGAGCCCTGGAAGAGGTCGACGACGAGATTGAAAAATTGGGCGGCGAAGCGACCCTGGTGCCGGCGGACCTGGGCGATTTCGAGGCCATCGACCGCATCGGGGCGGCGCTCCATGACCGCTTCGGCAAACTGGATATCCTGGTCGGCAATGCCGGGCTGTTGGGCACCCTGACGCCGGTCCACCAGATCGATCCGAAAATCTGGGAGCAGGTGATGGCCATCAACGTTACCGCCAATTACCGCCTGTTGCGCAGTTTCGACCCCTTGTTGCGCGCCTCCGACGCCGGCCGGGGTATTTTCCTGACCTCTACCGTCGGCCAGATTCCCCGCGCCTATTGGGGGCTCTATGCGACCAGCAAGGCGGCCCTTGAAATGATCGTCCGCTGTTACGCCGACGAGATCACCAAGACCAAGGTGCGGGTCAACCTGGTCAACCCCGGACCGACGCGCACCGGCATGCGGGCCGAGGCCATGCCCGGCGAAGACCCCGAGACCCTGAAGACGCCGGATAAGCTGGCGGATTTGTTTGTCGATCTGGCCGAGCCATCGTGCACGCGCAACGGCGAGGTCATCAACGGCGACGACTACGCCGGCTCTTAAGACCCCGCAATGAGCAGTTCGGCTTTCAGTTCCCCGAGGGACTTGGCGAGGCTTGCCGGTGGTTTCCGGTCGCACAGGATATGCGTCGCCTTTTCCAGATTGGCGACCCGCACCGGCGCCCGGCGTCCGAATTTCGTATAATCGGCCAACAGCACCGAGGTCCGCCCCTGGATCAGCATCTGGGCCCTGATCTCCGCGGCCTCGCGGGAATAATCCATCAGCATCGGCCCTTCGCATAGGGCCCCGGCGCCGACAAAGACAAAGTCCGTAAAGTAGTTGCCGAGCATGGCCGTCACGTCGCGGCCCAAGGTCGCCCCTTCGGCGCTTTGCAATTCACCGCCGAGGATGAAGACCCGGTTGTCGTTGCGCCCCCCTAAGCGGGCGGCGATCTGTACGTCGTTGGTGTAAACCGTCAATTGACGGCGTGTGGAGAGGGCTTCGGCCACGCACAGCGTCGTCGTGCCGGCATCGATGATCAGGGAGCTCCCGTCCGGCACCAGCGTCGCCGCCAGTTTGGCGATGGCCCGCTTGCCGCCGGTGTTGACCGCCAGCCGTTCGGCGAATACCGGTTCCAGGGTATCAACGGAGACCGCCCCGCCATGGGTTTTGCTGAGGCGGTTTTCCTGATCGAGGCGGGTGATATCCCGGCGGATGGTTTCCCGGGACACTTTCAATTTCCGGTACAATTCGGAAACCGAAACCGAGCCCTTATCCTTGAGGACTTCCAGTATCAGACTGCGCCGCTGTTCGGCCAGCATGGGCGGCTCTCCCTTATCCGTTGCCTGCAACTCTGCGACGCGGCCCGGATGGCGTCAAGGGGCCTCGCCCCAACCAAGCCGCTACAGGGGCCGTCCGCTATTGTTCTCTTCCCATGGGGGGTAACTTCCTTATACTATGCCCTCACTATCAAACGGGGGCTTCCACTAGGCATCTGATTTCGGTTTTGCGTCATTAAAGTGTAACGCCGGACCCCAAAAAAAGATCGTGCCGAACGGCCCGAAATAACAGCCATTCCGTTTTAAGGGAATTGGGAGGACCAATAGAATGAAGCAATCCATCCTGCCGCGTACACTGACGCGGCTCTCCGCTTATGCCGCGACCGCCCTGATGGCCATTGGCCTGACGACCGGCGCCGCCTTGGCGAAAACCGACCTTCTGGTCTACACCGCCATCGAAGCCGACGAACTGTCGAAGTTCAAGAAAGCCTTCGAATCCGATTATCCCGACGTCAACATCAAGTGGGTCCGGGATTCCACCGGTATCGTCACCGCCAAACTGCTGGCCGAAAAAGCCAACCCGAAGGCCGACATCGTCTGGGGCCTGGCCGCCACCAGCCTGGTGTTCCTGGCCAACGAAGGTTATTTCCAGGGCTACACGCCGAAGGGCATGGACAAGCTGGACAAGGCTTATATCGATCCGTCCAACAATCCGCCGCTGTGGGTCGGGCAACGGGCCTGGATTGCCTCGGTCTGCTACAACACGGTGGAAGCGAAAAAGCACAAGTTGCCCTTGCCGACTTCGTGGAAAGACCTGACCAAGGCCATCTACAAGGGCCATGTGATCATGCCGAACCCGAATTCGTCGGGCACCGGTTTCCTGGATGTTTCCAGCTGGTTGCAGATGTGGGGCGAGAAAGGCGGCTGGGGTTTCATGGACAGCCTGCACACCAACATCTCGCGCTACACCCATTCCGGCTCCAAGCCGTGCAAGCTGGCCGCCGCCGGTGAAACGCCGATTGGTATTTCCTTCGCCTATCGCGGCGCCAAGTCAAAGAACGCCGGGGCACCTTTGGAAGTCGTCGCGCCATCGGAAGGCGTCGGCTGGGACGTCGAAGCCTTTGGCATCGTCAAGAACACCAAGAAGCTGGCTGCCGCGCGCAATCTGGCCGACTGGTCGGTCAGCCTCAAGGCCAACAAGATCTACAACGAGGAATACGCGGTGGTCGCCATGCCCGGCGTCGCCAAGCCGGTCAAGAACTTCCCGCCGAACATCCTCAAACAGATGATCAAGAATGATTTCGCCTGGGCGGCGAAGAACCGTAAGCGCATTCTCAAGGAATGGCAGAACCGCTACGATTCCAAGTCCGAGCCGAAGAAGAAATAATCATACGGTAGGTTGACAGACCCCGTCTGATCCACTGGAATCCCCCCAACCGCGTTGTTTTCTTGCGGTTGGGGGTTTTCTTTTTGCGAAGGTAAAAACCGGCATATCATCATGTCCGAAACCGCTGACAGTCCGCAAAAGCCATACCTGAGCATCCTCGACCTGACCAAGATGTTCGGCGATTTCACCGCCTTGAAGGATATCTCTCTGGATATTTTCGAAGGGGAATTCGTCTGTTTCCTGGGGCCGTCCGGCTGCGGCAAGACGACCCTGCTGCGGGCCATCGCCGGCCTCGATATCCAGACCAGCGGCCGTATCGAGCAGGCCGATCGGGACATTTCCGCCCTGCCGCCGTCGGAACGGGATTTCGGCATTGTCTTCCAGTCCTATGCCCTGTTCCCCAACCTGACGGTTCTCAAGAATGTGTCGTATGGCCTCGACAACAAGAAGATGCCCAAGGACGCCATCGCCAGCCGGGTCACCGAACTGCTCGACCTGGTCGGGATGCCCGAACAGGGCGACAAATATCCGGCCCAGCTTTCCGGCGGCCAGCAGCAACGGGTCGCCCTGGCCCGCGCCCTGGCCACCTCGCCGGGGTTGCTCCTGCTGGACGAACCCTTAAGCGCGCTGGATGCCAAGGTGCGCGTGCATCTGCGCCACGAAGTCAAACAGCTTCAGCACAAACTGGGGGTGACCACCATCATGGTCACCCACGACCAGGAAGAAGCCCTGACCATGGCCGACCGCATCGTCGTCATGAACCAAGGGGTGATTGAGCAGATCGGCACGCCGACGGATATTTACCGCAGCCCCATTTCACCCTTCGTCGCCGATTTCGTCGGCACCATGAACTTCCTGCCCGCCATGGCGTCCGGCAATGGCACGGTCAGCCTGGGCGGCGCCAAATTGACCGTCGATGAAGGCATGGACGGCTTTGACGGCGGTGAGCCCGTCACCCTGTCCTTCCGGCCCGAGGACGTCAACGCCCGGGAAATGGAGAATGGCAACGGCAACGGCAACAGCCTCCAAACCCATGTCGCCAGCCTGGAATTTCTGGGATCCTTTTACCGGGCCGGGCTCAGCATCGTCGATGACGGCGACACCGTGTTCACCGCCGATTTTTCCGTCAACCTGATCCGCGACCTGGGAATCGCCGAGGGCTCTTCCCTGACCGTCGCCCTGCCGGCGGAACAGTTGCGCGTCTATAGCCGGGACAGCTAGGGACAGTCTGATATGAGCACCGGAGCCGAGGCCGCCGTCCTGACGCCGCCCCTGGTCAAAGCCAAGGTCAGCGGCGAGGACTGGATCATGCGCCTCGGGCTGGCGGTGATCGGGCTGTACCTGCTGATTACCGTTATTTTCCCGCTCTACAGCCTGCTCTCGCAGAGTTTCCAGGACAACGACGGCAAGCTGATCGGCTTGGCCAATTACATCGAATACTTTTCGACCCCGGCGCTGTTTCAGTCCATCTACAACAGCCTGACGATTTCCATCATCAGCACGGCCATCACCATCTTCCTGGCCTTCGGTTATGCCTATGCCCTGACCCGCAGCCACATGCCGTTCAAAGAGGTCTTCAAGACCATCGCCTTCGTGCCGATCCTGGCGCCGTCGCTGCTGCCGGCCATCGCCCTGGTCTATTATTTCGGCAATCAGGGGATTATCAGGGGCCTGCTGTTCGGGGAAAGCATCTACGGTCCCATCGGCA
>JADHTD010000175.1 GCA_016776525.1 Rhodospirillales bacterium | reverse complement strand
CATGTCGTCGTTGCGCCCGGTGATGCGCAGGATGCGCAGATGGGTGCGACCGCAGGCGCAGGGCTCGTCGGTCAACCGGGTGACGTCGCGGGTGCGGTAGCGGATCATCGGCTGCGCCCATTTGGCCAGCGTGGTGATCACCAGTTCGCCTTCTTCACCCAGGGGCAGCACTTCGCCGGTTTCGGAATCGATGGTTTCGAACAGGAACATATCTTCCCAGCCGTGCAGGCCGGCGCGGGCCTCCTGGCATTCGGCGGCGACGCCCGGTCCGATGATTTCCGACAGGCCGTAGATATCGACCGCCGTGATGCCGAGGCGCTGGTCCAATTCGGCGCGCATCTCGTCGCTCCAGGGCTCGGCCCCGAAAATGCCGACGCTGAGCGGCAGGTCGCGGATGTCGACGCCTTCGGATTCCGCCACCTCGGCGATGTTGAGGGCATAGGACGGTGTCGCGCAGAGAACCTTCGGCGCGAAGTCCTTGAGCAGCACGATCTGGCGTTCGGTGCCGCCGCCCGACACGGGAACCACCGAGCAGCGCAGCCGTTCGGCCCCGTAATGGGCGCCGAGGCCGCCGGTAAACAGGCCGTAACCATAGGCGTTGTGGACGATATCGCCGGGACGGGCCCCGGCCGAGGCCATCGAGCGGGCCATCAGGTCGGACCACACATCCAGGTCGTCCTGGGTATAACCGACGACGGTGGGCTTGCCGGTGGTGCCGCTTGAGGCATGCACGCGGATGACGTCTTCGCGCGGTACGGCGAACATATTGAAGGGATAGTTGTCGCGCAGGTCGGTCTTCACCGTGAAGGGGAACTTGGCGTAATCCTCAAGGCTTATCAGGTCTTCCGGCTTGACGCCTTTGGCGTCGAACGCCTTTTTGTAGTGATCGACGTTGGCATAGGCATGGGCGACGATCTTTTGCAGTTTTTTCAGTTGCAGGGCCGCCAGATGGTCGCGCGGCATGGTCTCAATTTCCGGCTGGAACATATAGCCGTCATGGGTGTTGATGCTCATCGGTTTACCCCTTTATTTCCGAATGAATTTAATTGACCGGTCATGTTGATCCCCCCCGGCAATCCCCGTCCGGATCGTTGCGGGCGGCTTCAAGGGCTTCGTCAATAGTGGCCGAAACGGCCGCCGCGTCGCTTTCCAAACGGGCTTTGAAATCTTTCAGCAGGTCCTTGAGGCGGGCCAGGCCCCGGTGTCGGACATCGCCGTAACCGCGCGCCAGGAGGGCCATTTCGGTGACCCGCCGGGCCAGCTCCGTGTCGCGGGCGGCGGCGTCCTCGACAGCCTTCAGCCAGATATTTATGGCTTTCTGTTCCTGCCCGTACCGATAGGTGAAACGCCGCCAGCCGCGCAAACCGGCCAGCAGGCGGTAGGACAGGTAGCCCTGTAACGAGGTGGCGTCGATCTTCAGTTTCAGGCCGCCCGTCTTGGCGGACTTGGGCAGGGCCATGACCAGATGGCCGATGCCCGGCGGCAACAGGCTGGCCAGTTCCTCGCGGCCCGGTTTCAGGTAATCGACCACCGTCAGCGGTGCGCCCTCTTCCAGGTTGAGGTCGTCGCGGATGTCGGTGAAACGGCCCGGACGGGATTTCAACTGGGCGACCCGGATGACGTCTTCATAACTCATCCAGGCGGCCAGCCGCTTGGCGACCTCACCGGTCAGATGGCGCGGCGGTTGGGATTCCAGTTCGAGAAACGGCTTCAGCCGCTTCAGGTACAGCCGGGCGTATTTAACACCCTGGTAATCGACCAGACGGCTCAGTCCATGGCCGATGATCGGCCACAGGTCTTCCGCAATGGCGCCCATGTCGTTGACGAAGGCTTCCGGGATCGGCGCATAGAACAGCAGGGGGTCTTCCGGGACGGCCTGTGGCGTTTGAACCGCTTCCAGCCCGGCTTCGAAGCCGGATAGATTGGCAGCGACGGCGACCCCCTTGGCTTCGATGGCGGCCCGGCAGTTGTCGATATCGAGCGGCAGCACACCGGCACCGGCAATGGCCCCGAAGAGCACCGCATTGCCCTGGGCTCCGGCTTTTTGGGCCAACACCTCGGCATCGACCTGGATCAGCTTGCCGGCGGCCTGTTGCAAGGCGTCGAGAATAGTGGCGGCCGGCACGATGCCGTCCCCGGCCACGGATTTCTCGGCCGTGCTGTAGATGCGGCGGTTGGCGGTGATCACCGTCGTCCGCCCGGTGACCAGCCCCCGTTCCAGGGCGCGGCCCGCTTCCGTCGGCTCCATGGAGGCCATCAGGTCGATATCGTCGGCGTCCGGGAAGAGGCTGAACACGGGCTGTCCGGCAACGTCCTTTTCCGGCAGCATTTCGAAATAATAGGTGGTGGCGCCGGTGCGCTGGGCGACGCCGGGGATAGAGGTCGCCTGGGACGGAAAGCCATGCCGTTCGGCCGCGTTGGACAGCCATTCGGTCAGCACGCCGCCGCCCTGGCCGCCCAAGGCGGCGATCTGGACGCACAGGGGACGGGTGGCGGTCATGAGGCGCCTGCCAGTCCCAGCAGGGTACTGTTGAGGCGGGCCTTGAAACGCTGCCAGCCGGTCGGGTTGAGGACGCCGCGCGCCCGGTAAAAGGACGGGCACAATTGCGCCGCCTGGGCGGCTTCGCCGCACAGCGAACAGGCCACGCAGGAACTGTCGATCGCCGCCGTCGGGCCGTCCTTGAGGGGGTCGGTGGCTGGGCGCAGGGTCAGCGACGGGCAGCCGCTGAGCCGCATGCAGGAATGATCGCCGGTGCAGACTTCATGGTCGACCCCGAAGCGCGCCGTACGCACCGGCTTGCCGGCCTTGGCGGAGACCGCCTTCAGTTTATTGCCGCGCCTTTTTTTGGCGAGCATGCATTCGTTGTCTGAAATGATGACGCGCAGGCCCTTTCCCTTGGCATCCATGGCCTTGCGCAGTTCCTTCATGCACTTGCTGACGTTGTAGGAATCGGCGCGTTTGATCCAGGTAATGCCAAGGCCGCGCAGGGCCCCTTCGATGGTCACCTTATTGGGCCGCCCCCAGGGGGTGGAACCGGTCGATGGCAGGTGTTGCTGGCCGGTGGCCGAGGCATAGCCGTTATCCATTATGACCAGTACCGTATCCATGCCCTGCCATTGGGAATGGGCGACGCCGGTGGTCAGGCCGTTGTGCCAAAAAGCGCCGTCCCCCATGACGGCCACCGTCGGCTGGCCCAGGGCATGGGCGGAGGCGGCGCCGCTGGCGACGCTGAGGCCGTAACCGAGGACGGTGCTGCCGATGTTGAAGGGGGGCAGGGTGGAAAACGTGGAACAGCCGATGTCCGACGAGACGTGGAAATTACCTCGCTCGCGCATCAGCAGCTTGAGGGCCGTGAAGATCGGGCGCTCCGGACAACCGATGCAGAAACCGGGCGGCCGGGGCGGCATCGGGCTGGCCTGGGCGATCTTGATCGAGCGGGAGGCTTCCCGTTCGATGTCGGCGTGTTTCTGGCGGCTGATCGAGCGCAGGTCTTCCGGTCCGTTCTCCTCCAGGAAGGCGGCGATGCCGGAGCGCACCAAACCGGCGATGTATTCGCCGGCGGCGGGCAGGATATCCTTGCCGCGAATCTTACAGGTTATGGCGGCTTGCTGGGCGATGGCGCGGACCTGGTCCTCGATGAAGGCCGGGCTGCCTTCTTCGACCACCAGCACGCTCTGTTTGCCGCTGAGGAACTCGGTGATTTGTTCGGGGACCAGCGGGTGGACGACGTTGAGCACCAGCAGGGGGATTTTCGAATTGCCCAGCGCATCGGCAATCCCCAGGCGCGACAGGGCGCGCAGAACCACGCCATAGTGGCCGCCTTGCAGGATAATGCCGCAGGGGGCGTCATCCCCGAAGGTCTCGTTGAGGCCGTGCTCGACGATGAAGCGACGCGCCGCCGGCAGGCGGTCGGAAAATTTTTCGCTTTCCTGGATATAGGTGGACGGCGGCAGCACCATCTTGTCGTAATTGAAGACCGATTCCGGCAGTTGGTCATGGAAATTGTAGGTGGGTTTCTTGTTGTCCTTGCAGACGAAACTGCCGGTCATGTGGGCGGCCCGGATACGCAGCGACATCATAACCGGCAGGTGGCAGGCCTCGGACAGTTCGAAAGCTTTCTCCGTCATCTCGACCAGGGTCGGCAGGTTGTAGCGGGGATCGATCAGCGGCAGCGACGATTTCAGGGCATGGGCAAGGGTGCGCTCCTGGATGACGCTGGCCCCTTCACCGTAATCATCGCCGATGACGATCACGGCGCCGCCGGTGACCCCCGACGACGACAGGTTGGACAGCGCATCGGACGCCACATTGGTGCCGACGATGGACTTCCAGGTGACGGCGCCGCGCAGCGGATAGTGGATGGAGGCCCCCAACAGGGCGGCGGCACCGGCTTCCGAGGCCGATTGTTCGAAATAAATGCCGTTCGGTTCCATGATGGTGTCGCGGGCCGAGGCCAGAACATCCATCAGGTGGGAAACCGGCGCTCCCGGATAGCCGCCGACATAGGAAACGCCCGCCTGCAACAGGCCCTTGGTGACGGCGACAATGGCTTCCCCGTGGAAAACCTGACCGTCGCCCAGCATCAGCTTCTCCACCTCTTTGGCGAAGGAACGCTCCTGGCCCAAGTCCCGTTTTGCCGATGTCTGTCCGCCGTCCATGGTTAGCTCCAGTTCCAGCCCGGCTTGGCGCCGGGGCCGCCGCCGCCGGTACCCCGTTCCGGGGACCGTTCAAGGGCGAAACCCTGATTATACGAGGCCAGAACGATAATCATGTACTTTAAATACCAACCGCCCAGCAGGGCCAGAGCCCCGGCCAGCGGCAGGGCATAAGCCTGGATATCGGGCCACATCAGAGCGCCGACCACCAGGGCCAACGGGGCGATGTTGCCGACGGCCATAAAGGGAATATTGGCCCGCGCCAGTTCCCTGAGCGTGCCGGTCGGCGCGTCGGTGGCCATAATACGGTGGTAACTGGCCCAGTTCCAGGAACGGATGATCACCAGGACCAGCAGGCCGCCGGCGGCAGTGGTGCCGTTGCCGGGTGCCAGCAAGGAGGCTGCCAGCAGATACAGGCCGCAGCCTTCGGTCAGGCCGGTGGTGATGATCAGGGGCACGATGGCCGCTTCCCGCCAGGCCGGTATGCCGCGTGATGCTTTCAATATCTGCGCTTGGCAATAGAGGAAGGCGAAGGCCACAGGAGCCGTCAGATGGGCCCCGAAAACGCCGTCCTGCCAGACGGCGATGAGGCCAAAGGGGAAGAGAACCAGGGCGACCATCGCTTCCCGGGTCATCCACGAGGTCTGCGGGTGGAACAAAACATTGAGCGGCGCCCGCAAGGGACGGCCGGTTTCCAGCCAGACGAAGAACAGGCCGAGGGCGACAAAGGCCAGGCTCAGCAAAGCCAGGGGCCGGACCATGCCGCCACCGATGGACATCACCGCCGTTGCCAGCAGCAGGCCGCTGCCGGTGCCGCCGCAGATGAAGTTAGCGGCAGCCCGCCAGTCCCAGTGCTGTTGCAGCCAGGGTGCTATGCCGCCGACGACACCATTGCCGGTCGACAGGGCCAGCATCGGCACTTCCGAGAGGTCGGTGGCGGCGTCCTTGTCGCTGCCGCCGCCTTCATAGATGTAATGGAAACCGGAACCGGTGCCGACCTCGTCATGCATGCGGAAAGTCTTATTCCCGGCCAGCAGTTGGGAGATATTGCTGTCGGGGTTGTCGGCGTCCCCGAAGTGGAGGGCATCGGCGATACAGGAATTGACGCAGGCCGGGGTGGCGTCCGGGTCGATGCCCGGAGTGAGGCCGTTCTCCAGGCCGTAATCGACCTTGTCCGAGCAGAAGGTGCATTTCTGGGCGACGCCGAGGCGGGCCGGGTCTTCCCGTTTGGCCTCGTTTTGCATTTTGCCGTTGCGGCCATAGGCAAAAACCGGTTTGTCGACCTTGTAGCGGGCCTGATAGGGGCAGGCGACGGCGCAATAGGCGCAGCCGATGCAGATGCCGTAATCGATGGTGACGATGCCGTCGGGGCGCTGCTTGGTGGCCGTTGACGGACAGACGTGCATGCAGGGCGGGTCTTCGCAATGCATGCAACCGACCGGCACGAAGGTGCGCCGGACGTCGGGATATTCGCCCAGTTCGAAATCCAGTACCTTGCGCCACTGGACGGCGGGCGAGGTGGCATTGGCGTGCTTGCAGG
>JADHTD010000174.1 GCA_016776525.1 Rhodospirillales bacterium | reverse complement strand
GTATTTTTATAATTACTTCACAATATTAGCACCAATACCCTATTGGTTGATACTCCATTTGGGGGGGGCATTTCAAGGTATCTTCTCGTCCGTTGCGGTCAAAAGCGGCTTTTGCGAACGAAGAGCATTTAAACCACGAATGGGGAGGGCCTGATCTACCTGCTCGACCGCAACAACGGTTTCGACATTCTGGAATACACCGGCTGATCCGGATCAGCTGTTTGCTTATGGAAGAACGTTCATTCCGCCGGCGGCTCGCCACTGCCCGCTTCCGCCAGTTGCGGCGCCAGCGCCTGGCCGGTGCGGTTCTGCACCAGAGTCACGGTGGCCACCGACAGCAGCAGGATGATGCCGACCACGGCAAAAACCGCGTTGGCGTAGCCGAGGTCGATCAGGTACCCCAAGAGGATCGGCGTCGTCGCGCTGCCGAGATTGAGGCCGGTGGAAACAAAGGCGAATACCCGGCCGGTCGCCCCCTTCGGTGTCATGTCACGGACCATCATGTCGCGGGCCGGGCGGACCGTACCCAGCGCCACACCGGCAATCAGGAACAGGGCCGCCGTCGCCATATAAGGCAAGACGGCGGCATTGACCGTGAAGAAAACCGCCGCCCCGATAACCATCGCCAGGGAAGCAACCAGGGCATGGCGGCTGGTCCAATCGGCCAACGGCCCGCCCAGCAGGACTCCCGCCGCCGTCGCCACCAGGAAGACGGTCAACACCGTATTAGCCGCACCCAGGCCGAGGCCGTGCAATTGCACCAAGGTGGTCACGGAAAATGTCTGTACGCCGGTGCTGACCATGCCGATGGTCATAAAGAACATAAAGAACATCATCACCGGTCCGTTGAGGTAGAGCTTCAATCCGGTGCGGTCGGGAACGGGATCGCCGGAAGCGCCGTTATGTTCCGGCTCGACCGACACTTCGTCCCTGAGCACAGTGCCGTAAAGCACCAAGGGAATGACAACGGCAATCGACGCAAGGCCGACGGTAATCATGGCCCCGCGCCAGCCCATCCAGGTCGCCAGCAGGACCATCACCACCGGTGCCGTCATAAAACCGATGTTGCCGGTAAAGGTATGCAGTCCGAAGGCCCGGCCCAACACCTTCCTGTCGATGGAGGTGGTGAGAATGGCGTAATCGGCGGGATGGAAAACGCTGTTGCCCAGACCCGAAACGATCACCAGGACAATCATCATCCAGTAAGAACCAGCGAAGCCGATCAGGCCGATCCCCACACCGGCCAACACCAGACCCCCGATCAGGATCAACTGCGCCCCATAACGGTCGACCAGCATGCCGGAAGGCACCTGGAAGATCGCCGTCATCAGGTTCATCAGGGTAATCAGCAGGCCGAGGGCGGCATAGCTGACTCCGAATTCTTCTTTCAACAGGGGAAACAGCGGTGGCAGGCACAGGAAGTAGAAATGACTGAGGCCATGGCCGGACCCGATCAGTCCGGTAATCGCCCAGAATCGCTTCCGTTCCGTGATACCGCTCATAGACTCTTTCCCAAGATAGACGCCGTGCCGGATGCAGGCTCAGCGCTTCACACCGTCATTGGTATCACAGCCATATCCACCCTTGGCAATAACAATCGCTTGAGTTTCACGATCACCGGTTGAAGAAACCGGACAAACCGTTATTTTCGCATCGAAACCATCTGGAGAGACATCTATGAGTTACGTTATCACCCCGCCCGAACAGCCGTCCGTTGCCGTTGAGGGCACGGAAGACCGCTTTCCGGTCCGCCGCATTTATTGCGTCGGCCGCAACTATGCCGACCATGCCCGGGAAATGGGCCATGACCCGGACCGGGAAGACCCGTTCTTTTTCCAGAAACCGGCGGATGCGCTGTTGCCGAGCGGTGAGGATTTTCCGTATCCCAGCCAGACCGAGAACGTTCATCATGAAATAGAATTGGTGGTGGCCCTGAAAAGCGGCGGTAACGACATCCCCGAGGATAAGGCCCTGGACTACGTATACGGCTATGCCGTCGGCAATGACTTGACCCGGCGCGACCTGCAACAGGCCGCCAAGAAAGTCGGCCGCCCGTGGGGCACCGGCAAGGCCTTTGACAAGTCTGCGCCGATCTCGCCGATCGTACCGGCGGACAAGATCGGCCATCCGAATACCGGACGCATCTGGCTCTCCATCAATGGTGAAACCAAACAGGACAGCGACCTCGATCACCTGATCTGGAATATTCCGGAAACCATTTCCTACCTGTCCGGGTTGTTCACCCTGGTTCCCGGTGATCTGATTTATACCGGCACCCCGGCCGGCGTCGGCCCGGTGGTCCGCGGCGATCGTGTGGAAGGTGGTGTCGAAGGCGTCGGCGAGCTCGTCACCAAAGTCGTCTGACTTTGTTTTCTGGAGCTTGACCCAAACCCAACCGCAGTTTTATTTTCTGGAGCTTGACCCAAACCCAACTGGCCTGGGTGCTGTTGGGTTGGGGTCGAGTTCCTCCATAATAGGCAAAAAAAGAGCGGCCGGAACATCCGGCCGCTCTAATTATTACAGGTAAGGCTTATGCCTTATTTGATTTCGTATTTAACCGGGAATTTGTGCCCCGCCTCTTCCGTATACTTGATGAAGGCGCGCATGATTTTCGGCATATCAATTTTTTTACGCTTTTTGATGGCTTGCGCCCGCTCGTTCGGCCAATCCTTCAATTCATAGGCCCAAGCGGCTTTCGCGGTGGCATCAATCCTTTTGATTTTAACGCCGGCACCCTTCAATTTGTCCAGGCCCCAGTCATGTTCACTGGCGGACGTGGCGATGGAATGGGTTTCAAAATTCCGCGCTTCTTCGTCAATAATCTTGAGCACGTCCTTCGGTAATTTCTTGCGCGCCCGCAGATTCATGGTCAGGGCAATCTGCACGGTGGAACCAAAGTCGGTCACCGTATAGACGCCGCCTTTGGTGGCTTCGTGCAGCTTCAGTTTGAAATCGGTGTCCGGAAAAAGAACGATGCCCTCGCCAACGCCGGTCTGCAATTGCTGAGCCGCCGTCGGGATGGTGGTGCGCACCGGAATGCCGCCCTTGACCCAAGGCAGGTTGGGACCGGCAGCCAGAATCTTGTGGCCCTTCAGGTCCCAGAAATTGTTCCATTCAAAAGCCGTCAGCAAGCCGTAGTTGTTAAACCCGGAAAGCCCGATCAGCTTCTGCTTATAGCGTTTCTCCAAGTCCCGCGTTAAACCCGGAAACTCATCAACGACACGCCGCATGACCTTGATTGCCTTGTTGCCGTTAGGTTCACCGAAGGGAACGAAATACGACAGGTTCAAGGCCATCGCCTTGTCATCGTCGAAACAGACACACCAGCCGCCGATGTCCAGGCGGCCGTCCTGCACCCCTTCGAGGGTATCGGATACCTTCACCACGGTACCGGCATAGTGTTCCTTAAAGGAAATTTTATACTTGGTTTCCTTGGCGACCCGCGCCACCACCCGGGGGGCGAAGTACTTGGACATTTCCTTCACATAGGTGATGAAGGGCGGATGACCGGACCCCATACGAAGGGTGATCTCGTTACCCTTGATCGAAACGGCATTGGCGGCACCGCCGATGGACATTGCCACACCGGCCACGACACCAAACGTCACAAATTTTTTGATAGAACGTCTCACGTTATTTCCTCCCATGATTGACACTTTATTTGCTCTCTTGCTCAATGCTCCCGTTCTGGAAGCTTCAATTCTTCCTCGTTCTGGTAGATAAAACCTCTTCAACACAGCCATCTCAGCCCGACTGTAAACCCTTAAACGCGGTTCCCTCTTAATCAACACTGAGTCAACACTCCGTTACCTTAACATCAAGGACGGCAGCCATGTGGCGATGTCGGGATAGGCCCATATCATCAGCATGACCACCAGCATCAGCATCCAATACGGCACCGATCCTTTGAAAATCTCGGCCAGGGTTACGGACTTTTCCTCCACCGAACCCTTGACCGTATAGACCAGCAGTCCAAAGGGCGGGGTCAGCAAGCCCGCTTCGATCGCCAGAATTCCGAAAATTCCGAAAGCGATGGGATCGAAGAACCCTTCGGTCAGCGGCGCGAAAATCGGTACCGTTATCAGAATGATGGAAATGGAATCGAGGATCATGCCGAGGATCAGCCAGATGACAATAATGACCACGATAATACCGATTTCGCCCAGGTTATTGGCTTCAAAGGTATTGCGGATAAGCTCCGACATGCCGGCCGCTTCCATGAACTTTGCGTACATGTTGGCGGTCAACAGCAGGAACATGATGGGCGCCGCCGCCTTGCCGGACTCGATTACGGCATGGACGATGTTCTTAAACCGCATGCCCTTGAGAATGCCCAGGAACATGGCACAGGTGGCGCCGACGCCGCCGGCTTCTGTGGGCGTAAACAAACCGCCCCAGATACCGCCCAGGACGACCAGGATCAGGGCGCCGATGCCGAGGCCGCTGGCAATCTCGGCAGCCGTCAGCGGTTTCTCGTCGGACTCGTCCCTGGTTTTCGGCGCCAGCTCCGGTTTCCAGGTGCAGGCGATGGCAATATAAGCCATGAAGAATCCCGCCAGGATCAATCCCGGAATGGCCCCGGCGATGAACAACTGGGCGATGGATTTCTCGGAAATGATCCCCCAGACGATCAACAGCACGCTGGGCGGGATGATCATGCCCAGGCAGGCGCTGCCGGCGACCGAACCCAGGGCAAAGGTCCGGTTGTAGCCGTGGTTGCGCATCTGCGGATAAGCAATGCGGGAAAAGGCGGCGGCGGCGGCGATACTGACACCGGTGACCGCGGCAAAGACGGCGTTGCCGGCCACCGTGGCCACAGCCAGGCGTCCGGGAATGGCCTTGAGCCCGTGATTGATAAGGTTATAGAGATCCCGGGCCGAGCCCGACTTGTTGATAAAATCACCCAACAACATGAACAGCGGGATGGTGGCGAACACTTCGCTGCGCAGGTATTCGTACGATACGCTGCCGGTCCCGCTGAGGGCGATATCCAGGCCTTCGGACCATTCCCCGTCAATGCCGCCGAAAATGATGATGTTACCGAGCAAGGCCGTAATGCCGAAAGCGAACCCGATATGAACACCCAGCAGGATGCCGCTAAACATCAGGACGAACATAAGGATCAGAACGGTATTTTGGTCGAATTCCATGATTATTTTTTATGAACCTTGTTTTTGATCATTCCGCCGGATCGGCCATATCGCTGGTGTTGAAATCTTCAGGACGGACCAGGGCGTGGTAGGTCAGCAACGTGCAAACAATGACGCTGATGATGCTGACGACGACGACCAATGTGCGGATGGGATAAACCGGAATTTCGATAATTCCCGATCCTTCCTGCTCAAGGATTTCCCAGCCTTCGATCATGTTGGGCCAACTGCCGACAGCAATCGCCAGGAACAACAATCCCGCCAACATGTATGAAATTGCGTCGATATAGGATTTTCCCCGCAGCCCGACATTATCAAACACGATGGTCGTCCGGAGCGAACGGCGTTCCAGGATGGACAGGGGCAGTTGCAGCATCAGGATGGACAGCACCGAATTGGAAACGATTTCATTGGTGCCGTAAAAAGGCGTGTCGAACATTTCCCGCCCGACCACATCGTAGAGGATGACAATGGCCACGATGGAAAGCCAAAATGCAGAAAGCGCGTTCAATACCGAGGCAAAACTGCCAATGACGCTTTCCGCCTTGGCTTCGGCCTTGGCAAGTGAATCGGATGATCCTTGAATCAAGCTGCTCCTCCCAGAACACACCCTTTGGCAGGTGTTTAATTTTCCCCGGTTATTTTTACCGGATTAGCGTCTCATTATAGCGAACCCTAGTTGCCCGGAGCCCGCCACAGGCAGTCACCGGCTCATTCGCTGACTTTTGGTGAGAAACTTCCTCCCTGGAAACCTCACGTCCCCCTTTTTTAGACCGGGCATTCAAAAATAGCAAATGCCGATCAAGTGAGGCCGCTATTTAGCTTTACGGCCTTTACCAGCGGCGGTTTTCTTGGCAACCGCCTTGCGGACGGTCGGTTTCTTGACCGCCGGTTTCTTCTTGGCAACCGGTTTCTTGGCGACCGGCTTTTTCCTGTCCGCCGTTTTCTGTACAACAGGCTTCCTGGCAGCCGCTTTCTTAGCGGCAGGCTTCTTAATTGCTGGCTTCTTAATTGCAGGCTTCTTAATTGCAGACTTCTTAGGTACCGGCTTTT
>JADHTD010000173.1 GCA_016776525.1 Rhodospirillales bacterium | reverse complement strand
TCGGAAGGTAAGGGCTTCATGCTTTTTAAGCCCTGGGTCATTGCCATTCCGGGTATAGCGCTGTTTTTGCTGATATTGGCCATCAATTTGATGGGAGACGGCATCCGTGATGTGACCGCACCGGAGAGCAGAAATTGACCCCTATCCTCGCCGTTGACGATCTCTATGTGGATATCCCGGTGCCGACCGGCACCCTGCATGCCGTGCGCGGCATCGGGTTTGAGGTAAGCCAGGGGGAAACACTGTGCATCGTCGGCGAGTCCGGCTGCGGCAAGTCACTCACCTGTCTGGCGGCCATGCGCCTGCTGCCCTCGGTTGCCCAACAACGCGCATCACGCCTCGAATTCGACGGCCAACCACTGATGCAGCTGTCGGAACGCGAGATGTCCGATGTCCGCGGTAATCAGATTTCAATGATTTTCCAGGACCCGATGACCACCCTCAACCCGGCCTACACCATCGGCAACCAGATGGAGGAAACGCTGCTGCGCCATCAGCGCATGAGCCGCCGCCAGGCCCGCGAGAGGTCCGTCGCCATGCTGGAACGGGTCGGCATCGCCGCCGCCGCCAGCCGCCTCAAACAGTATCCGCATCAGTTATCCGGTGGCCTCAGACAACGGGTGATGATCGCTATGGCGCTTTTGTGCGAGCCCAGCCTGCTGATCGCCGATGAACCGACGACGGCGCTCGACGTCACCATCCAGGCACAGATACTCAGCCTCATCCGCGACATCCAACGGGAACTCAATATCGGTGTTATCCTGATTACCCACGATCTGGGCGTCGTTGCCAGGGTCGCCGACCGGGTTGCCGTCATGTATGCCGGTGAAATCATCGAAACCGGTCCCGCGGTAGAGGTTTTCGGCCGGCCGCGACACCCCTATACCCGGGGCCTGCTCGATTGCATCCCTATTCCGGGGAAGACCATGCCGGGGGAACCGCTGGGCTCCATTCCCGGCATTGTGCCGTCTCTGGTTGGCGATATCCAAGGATGTTCATTCCTGGAACGCTGTAGTTCCGCCACCGAACGTTGTGCCGAAACGGTTGACTGGCGCCAACTCGGCGACGCCCATTATTACCAGTGTAACGTGGAAACAGGCGATGGGGGCGAACCGTGAGCGACATCGTCCTGCAAGCCAAAAACGTCTCCAAGGTTTTCCAGGTCAGCCAGGGCCTGTTTAAGGGCAAACGCGACCTGCATGCGGTACGCAACGTATCCCTTGATGTGGAAGCCGGATCAATTATCGGTATAGTCGGCGAGTCCGGTTGTGGCAAAACCACCCTGGCCCGTATGTTATTAGGATTGGAGAAGCCGACAGAAGGCGAAATCCTTGTTAATGGCAAGAACCTCTCAGAGATGAGCCAGCTTGATATCGCCAGCCGCGTGCAGCCGATTTTCCAGGACCCTTACTCGTCGCTCAATCCGCGCAAGACCATCGGTTCGATCATTTCCCTGCCGCTCCGCGTCCATGGCAATGGGGATGCCCGGGAACGCCGCCGCCGGGTTGAGGAAGTGATGGAACGCACCGGCCTTCCCAGCCGGCTCTACCGCAACTATCCGAGCCAGCTTTCCGGCGGCCAGCGCCAGCGCGTCGCCGTCGCCCGGGCGCTGATCATGCGGCCTTCCATTGTCGTTTGCGACGAACCGACCTCGGCCCTTGATGTCTCGATCCAGGCGCAGATCCTCAATTTGTTGCAGGAATTGCAAAAAGAATTCGGCCTCACCTACATCATCATCAGCCATAACCTGGCGGTTATCGAACACATGGCGCATGCGGTGTCGGTCATGTATCTGGGCCGGGTGGTCGACGAGTCACCCGCCCGCGACCTGTTTGCCGACCCCAAACACCCCTATTCGAAAGCCTTGCTCAATTCTGTGCTGACCCCGGAACCGGACAAGGATGTACCGGAAACAAATTTAGGCTCAACCTTCCCCAATCCGCTAGACCCGCCGCCGGGCTGTCCTTTTCATCCCCGTTGTGACGCGGCCACCGATCAGTGCCGCACCATTGATCCGTCAATGACCGCGGTCGGTGGGGGGCGGGTCGCCTGCCATTTGTTTGGTGAGGGTTGAGTTTTTTCTGGAGCTTGACCCCAACCCAACCGTACTTTGAGTTTTGTTGAATTGCGCTCAAGCGCCCTATGCGTTGATCGCATAAATACGATGTGCTGGCTGCGCTCCCAGTATGCGTCCCACCGCATAAATGTTATGAGCGTCGCTAGTCGCTTCGCTCCAATATACCTCAAGCCCGCGACTGCCGGCCGCGAACCGTTTCGCGTAGCCAAGCACACAGTGCGCCCGGCGATTGAGGGAAATGAATAAGTAAAAAACGGCGGTCCGAAGACCGCCGTTTTCCGTTAAGCCGTATAAGTGCTTATTTCCAGCTTGACCGATAGAACAGCGGGAAACCGTCCGCCGTCGGGATGAAGTTGAGTTCTTTCTGATAAGCGTAGCTCTTGGCATATGTGTACATGGGCAGCCAGCAGAGCTTGTCGACAATGCGCGTCAGTGCCTTTTTATAGGCTTCCTTACGTTTGGCGACGTCAATGGTCGAGTCGGCGAGTTCCACCCACTCTTTGATTTTGTCGTCACGGCAATAATCGTCTTTGCTGTGCTTGAAGTAGACGCTGATGATTGCCGAGACGTCATTCAATCCGCCCGACGCCCAGGTCAGATGGTTAAACGGCGTTTTAGACGCCCGGATGGCCGTACGCAGCGCCTTGAACTGCAAGTATTTCAAGTTGGTTTTGATACCGACTTTACGCAGGTATTCCATGGTCGCTTCGGTGAACGGCCGCTGGCGATAGGCATAGAAATCAGTGGTGAAGCCGTTCGGATAACCCGCTTCGGCCAGCAGTTTCTTGGCTTTGGCCGGGTCGTAGGCGTATTTTTTGACATCCGACGTGCAACCGAACTGAGTCGGGAAACACGGTCCATGAATGGCCACGGAGGCATCACCCACCAAACCCTTGGCTATGGCGTTGCGGTCGATGGCATGAGCCACAGCCTGACGCACCTTGAGCTTCTTGAAAGGCGTGTCACCACTGCGTCCGGTGACGTCCATTTGCAGGAAGCTGACCCTGAGGTCCGGGGCGTTGATCACGTTGACCCGGTTCATGGCCTTCAAATCAGCAGCCTTTTCCTTGGGAATGCTGGTCATCCAATCGATGGAACCGGTCAGCAATTCAGCCATCTGTGATTCCGAATCAGGAATGGTCCGGAAGATTATTTTATCCAGGGACGCTTTGCCTTTGGGGCCGGAGAAGTAATTGGGGTTGCGCTTGAGAACACTTCGTTCACCCTGTACCCATTCTTCAATCATGAAGGGACCGGTGCCGATGGGCTCAACCGAACTCCAGTCCGGCTTGCCGGCGGCGTCTTTCTTAACTCTGTCCCAGGCTTCCGACGGAACGATGCCCATGCGGGTGCCGGACAGGAACTCAAGGGCTGCCGGGAACGGCTTGCCAAAGTTAAGGCGGACTTTGTGGCTGCCCAGTTTTTCGGCGCTCTTGATAAAGGCGACAAAACGGCGATACAGCACCTTGGCGTCTTTGCGGTTCAGGTTGGTATATGTGGCAACCACATCGTCGGCATCAAATTTAGAGCCGTCATGGAAGACCACATCCGTGCGCAGGTCGAGTTCCATGGTTTTGCTGTCGATCCATTTGTAGGATTTGGCCAATAGCGGCTTGTATTCGAAGGTGTCCGGATCGCGGTAGATCAGGGCGTCGAATATGTGGTGCATCATGGCGGCCATTTCGGTGGTGGAATTCCACCAGACCATCGGCACCGTCATTTCACGGTCGGTGGCCCAAACCAGCGTGTTGCTGGCTTTGTCGGCCTTGGCCGGACTGATGCCGAGGGCGCAGACAACAAAGGCCAAGCCTAGGAAACGGAGTAAATACGATTTCATTATATATTCTCCCCAACTGTTTTTCATGGGCCCAACGGGCGTTGAGCTGTTAGAGCGATCGCCCGGGACGGCGTTTTGATGGTTGCGGGCCTGCCAAGCATCAATCCGGATGGATACTCTGCAGAAATTAAAGTTCCGAAAACCCACGATCCTCCTGAAAGCGTTGATCGCCGGGCGTTATCTTAGCCGATCTTGTGGCTTCCTTAAAACAATACTTTGGGGACGAGGGATAATCAGAGATTAGATACTTCTAAAGTATAGTAACCCAATAGAGCTAGAGGGTTATTCGCCATCCGAAAAATTATCGAATTCTTGTTTTTTTCATAAGCATTACCTGGAAAAACCGTGAAAAAGCCTTACTCTGCTAAGGTGTTTTTGAGGTGCTAACCTTGCACCGCCTGATATTTTTTTTATAGTTTTCCAGCCAACCCGACTATCAAGGGGGAAACCACCGTGGCCAAAACACTCATCAAGAACGGCATCATCGTTTCCATGGACACCCGGGTCGGCGACCTGCCGCAAGGCGATGTGTTGATCGACAATGATAAGATCGCCGATATTGGCCCGTCCCTTAATGTTGACGATGCCGAGGTCATTGACGCCGACGGCATGATCGTTATGCCGGGTTTGGTCAATGCCCATGTGCATCTTTGGCAGACGGCGTTGCGCGGGCTGGGGGCCGACTGGGCCGGTTCCGATTATTACAACTACCTGCATGCCAACCTGGCTACCCGTTTCCGCCCGGAAGACACTTATATCTCGACCCTGGTGGGTGGCCTCAACCAGCTTGATTCCGGCACTACCACGGTCTTTGACTGGTGCCACAACAATTACACCCCGGCCCATACCGACGCCGCCATAGACGGCTTGGCGGAAACCGGTATCCGGGCCGTTTTCGGCCACGGCACGGTGAAACCCAAACCGAAGGAAGGGGAAGCGCATTTTTCGACCATTCCCCATCCGGAAGGGGAAATCCGGCGGCTGCGGGAAGGGCGCTTTGCTTCTGACGATGGCCTGATGAAGCTGGCCATGGCCATCCTTGGTCCCGATTATTCGACGCTGGAGGTCAATCTCCATGATTTCCGGCTGGCCCGCGAACTGGGCCTGTTGTCCAGCGCCCATGTCTGGGGCCGCGAAAACCGGTTGGTTCCCGATGGTTACCGTAAAATTGCCGAAGAAGGCCTGCTCGGTCCCGACCACAATATCTCACACGGCAATTACATGCTGGAAGACGAAATCCAGGTCATCTGCGATTGCGGGACTTCCATGACCTCGACGCCGCCGGTGGAAATCCGCGCCCACGTCAAGGAACCGGTGATCGGCAAGGTAATTGCCGCCGGCGGTCGTCCGTCGATCGGTATGGACAGCGAGGTGGTGGTCTCGGGCGATATGTTCAACGCCATGCGCACGGCGCTTCAGGTGCAGCGTATTTTCGACAACCTGGCCCAGGCGGAACGCATCAAACAGGACCAGGACAGCGAAGAAGCCAAATTCGCCAAAGAAAACCTGAAGGTTATCGGCACCGGCGGCTCAATCATCAAGGAACTGTCGGTGAGCACCCGCCAGGCCCTGGAATGGGCTACCGTCGACAATGCCAAGGCCCTGCAACTGGAAGACAAGATCGGATCGCTGACGCCGGGTAAACAGGCCGACGTATTGCTGTTGACCACCGACAGCCTCAATGTGCTGCCGGTCAATGACTCAATTCAGTGCATTGTCTTTAACGCTAACAATGCCAACGTCGATACGGTCTTTGTCGCCGGCCGGAAAATGAAGGAAGGCGGCAAACTGACCCTTGATGCGGGCGATCTGGCCCGCCGCAAACAGCAATTGGTTGATTCCGGCCAATGGCTGCTGACTGCCGCCGGGCTGAATTAGATCCTGATCTGAATGCTTGAAGGGTTTGCAGGCCCTGTCGGGCGCCATCGTGGCTGGCGCCTAGCAAGAAGGCTGTGTCCCAAATGGACAAAACCCCTTGGTTTGCCAAGGGGTTTTGATGGTGGAGCCGGACGGAATCGAACCGACGACCTCTACAATGCCATTGTAGCGCTCTCCCAACTGAGCTACGGCCCCGGAAATTGGGAACCGGCACCGTCCTATCGATAAGGGTGCCGGTCAGGGACGGGAACATAGGAGTCTCGGACCGCTAAGGCAAGGGAAAAAGAGACGCTTTTACGACGTTGCGTGGGTCATGGGAAAACCCGGTGTTTCCTAGTCGCTGATCCCGTCGTCGATGTGTTCCTTGGCTTCCGAGATATCGTCTTCGTCCTCGCCAAGATCGGAGGCATCTTCAATGAGGCT
>JADHTD010000172.1 GCA_016776525.1 Rhodospirillales bacterium | reverse complement strand
ATACCGGCCGGTACCAGCGGTACCAGCACCAGAGAGGTCGTCAGGTTGGTCACATGCAACTGGCCGAGCCAAGCGTAAGGGCCGATCTTGGCGTAATTGACGGCGGTGTAATAGATCGCCAGGGTGCCCACATAGAGGGTCTTGTCCATTCGCTGGGGCAGCATGTAGACGCTTAAGGGCGGCGCCCCGGAATGGGCGATGAAGCTGGTGAAGCCGCTTAGCGAACTCCAGAAGCTGCCCTTCACGGCATTGACTTTCGTCGGTTCCTGGTTCTTCCGCTTGAAAAAAAGATTGTGGGTCGAAAACCACAATGCGATGAAGCCGATAATGACCTTGATGGCCAACGGATCGAGATACCGGAAACTCAGTGTACCGGCAACGATGCCGACCATGGCCCCGGGAATGATGATCTTCAGGTTTGGCCCGTGCCAGCTCTTGCGGTAGGTCCAGACGGCAAAAATATCGGCGAAACAGATGATCGGCAGCAGCACGGCAGCGGCCTGCGGCACGGTCACCACCAAAGACATCAACGGCACGGCGACGCCACCGGTACCGCCGATACCGCCCTTGGCAATACCGATGGTGATCACCGCGGGAACGGCGACCACGTAGAACCAGGGGTTGGAAATAATACTGACGTCCACCGCCGGGGGCCTTCCTAATGTTTGATGATTTTTTTCAAGATAACAGTTTCCCCTAACACGCGGACCGGGGGGAATAAAGCGTCAAATAGCGGCACCGATCAGACAATTGCCGACCGGCAAGGCTAGCTGATGCGAGAAATCCGATTGGAATGGAAGGAACGAACCCTGACAGGTACCCCGGTGGAGGCCGCCTAGTCGCCCCCAGCCGCCGGCGCCATATTCGGGAGCGATTCCATATCCTCCTCAATAGCGATTTGCGACCCATTCTCGGGCGTTAAGACGGTCGACAGGGACAGACCGAGAGCAATACCGATGATAGCGGCGGCCAGTCCGACGGCGAGCTTGTCCTTGAGCGGCCGGAACAGGTTAAGGCGGACGACAGTGCCCCGGTTCTGGCCGGAGCCGGTATCGGCGGGCTCAGTATCGGAAATTGTAGTATTGGCAAGCATCTCATCTTTCACAGCCCCCTCCGTATACCGCTTGAATCTGTTGCGACCGAGGCGTTTTGCCTGATACATGGCGGTATCGGCGTTATCCAGCAAGGTTTCAGCATCCTCGCCGTCACCGGGGAAGACAGCAATGCCGACACTGGCCGTCACCGGGAAGGACTGGCCTTTGATGACGAACGGTTCGGCAAAGGCCTCGATTATCTTTTCGGCAACAATTTCCGCCGTTTCCGCATCTTCGGTGCCGGGCAGCAGGATGGCGAATTCATCACCGCCCAAACGCGCCGCCGTGTCCGATTCACGCAAGCAAGCCTGCAACCTGAGCGCCGCTTCCTTCAGCAGGCAATCCCCGGCAGCATGGCCGAGGCTGTCATTGACTTCCTTAAAGCGGTCGAGGTCGATGAACTGCACCACGGCCTTGTCGCCAACCCGGCGCGACCGTTTCAGAGCCTGTGACAGGCGGTCGAAAAAGAGCGTCCGGTTGGGCAGGTCGGTGAGTGCGTCAAAACTGGCCAGTCGTTGGATTTCCGCCGATTTTTCAGATTGCTTGAGGCGGCTTTCCTGTTCCTTAAGGGTATGGTCGACGATGGCCAGCAGGCGGGCCGGGTCATCCGGCAGCACGAAATTACTGACCCCGGATTTGAGCAGGGAGGCGGCCTTCTCGACATCCGGGCTGATAGCTTCCGAGATTACGATCAGCGGGCTTTCGCGGCCGCTTTCCTTAATCAGGCCGAGGGCTTCGGCAACGGTGAATTGAGACAAGTCATGATCGCAAAGGACCAGATCCCACTCCCGTTCGGTAAGGGCATTGAAGAAAGAGCGGCGTGAATCAACCCGCGACCAGGAAACATCGAAGCCGCCCCAATGAAGATGGCTGATCAGGCGTTCTGCTGCCGCCTGCTCATCTTCCAAGATCAGTACGTATAGCACTCTGTCCATCGAATCCCTCGCCTCACCGGCCCCTGCCGGTTGGGATCATCCCCCGCTACTAATATTGTAAGCCCGTCTTTTTAACCGTTCAAGTTTAAGACGGCATCCCACAGGCTTTAATCTTCTTTATTTCAAGCTCTCTTATAACGAGTAACATTCAGCCGTCAAGCGAGATTTATCCACAACCTGCGCCATCCGAAAAAACACAATATGTGCCATTTTTTACAGCATTATACATGCTTCTTTATAGTCATTATAATCTATTTGAAGTTGTACTTATGGCCTGCCATACGATGGAAGCAGACATGTTTTGAACTAAATAACTCATAGTCGTCGGACGCGAATTTGGCAACAAATCGTGCAAAACCCTTAAATTTGCACTATTTGTTTCATTCCGAATCGGCCCCGTTCCAAACGGGTGACAGGCCCCCATCAATGCGCTATGCAAATGCAACAGGTAAATATCTTGTGAGAGGGAAACCATGCCAAAGAAAGTTGAACACATCCACTGGCCGGACGCACCGGACGTCTGGATGCCGTATGCCCCAGCCATCAAAGTCAGCGGTGGTTCCATGGTTTTCCTGGCCGGCGTCACGGCGGCACCGGTCTATCACAGCCACCCGCACATCCCAGAGGAGTTCGCCTCCATGCCCGATGACATGGAAGGCCAGGCCCGCGCCGCCCTGGAAAATATGCGCAAGGGTCTGGAGGCCATCGGCGCCTCGTTTGCCGATATCGTTAACGCCGACCGCTTCCTCACCGACATGAGCCAGCAGGATGACCTGAACAAGGTCTGGAATGAATGCTTCGGCGAGTCAAAACCGGCGACGACGACGGTGCAGGTGGTCAGGCTGGCCACCGACCCGCGCTGCCTGGTGGAGATCAACGCCATCGCGGTGATTGACGATTAAGGAAAATTTAGGTGGGAATTTAAGTAAGAACCTTAAACCGCCACCGACTCTTTTTCCGGATAAAGACCCTGGAGGCCCGCAGCCGAGGCCGGACAGATGCCGCGCTCAGTGATTAATCCCGTGACCAGGCGGGCCGGTGTCACGTCAAAGGCGTAGTTGGCCGCCCCGCTGCCCTCGGCAACGATAGAGACGGTTTCAATCGCTCCGGTCTTGGTGCGGCCGGTCATCTCGGTGACCTCTTTCGCGTCCCTTTGCTCGATGGGAATGTCCCGCACGCCGTCACTGAGCGTCCAGTCGATGGTCGGGCCCGGCAGCGCCACATAAAAAGGCACGCCGTTGTCCTGGGCGGCGAGGGCCTTCAAATAGGTACCGATCTTGTTGCAGACATCACCCGAGGCCGCCGTGCGGTCGGTGCCGGTAATGCACAAGTCGACCTGGCCGTGCTGCATCAGGTGACCGCCCACATTATCGACGATCAGCGTGTGCGGCACCCCGTGCTGGCCCAGTTCCCAACAGGTCAGGCTGGCGCCCTGGTTGCGGGGCCGGGTTTCGTCGACCCACACATGCACCGGGATACCGGCGTCATGGGCCTTATAGATAGGCGCCAGCGCCGTGCCCCAGTCGACGGTGGCCAGCCAGCCGGCGTTGCAGTGGGTCAGTACGTTGACCGGTTCTTTACGGCCCTTTTTGGCATAAGCGTCGCGGATCAACTCCGATCCATGCTCACCGAGCGATGAGCAGATTTCTACGTCCTCGTCAGCGATCTCAGCGGCGCGTTGGTAGGCGGCGGCTTCCCGTTGGTCGGGGTCGAGCGGCGCCAGCAGGCCTTTCAAATCATCCAGGGCCCAGCGCAGGTTAACCGCCGTCGGCCGCGTCGCATAGAGCACTTCGTAGGCTTTCTCCAGGCCGGCATCCGTTGCATCGCCGTGCATGGCCACCGCCATGCCGTAGGCCGCCGTCGAGCCGATCAGCGGCGCGCCGCGCACCAACATGTCGGCGATGGCGCGGGCCGCGTCGTCGAGGGTTTCGAGCCGTTCGATGACAAATTCATGGGGCAACCGGGTTTGATCGATGATCTCCACCGTACAGCCGTCCTCAGAAAGCCAGATGGTGCGATAGGGTGTGCCAGAAACTTTCACCTTGTCAGCCCTCCAGCACCCGGCCGGCGACGGCTGAGAGCTTTTCGACCATCTCCGGATCGCGGGCGTCGGGCTGGGTGATGACGGCGTTGTCGAGCGCCGTATGACAGCCGTCCGTGCAGGTCTCGCCACGGCCGCTTAAGCCCGGCGTCACCTTTTTGACCAGGGCGCGGGCGTTGTCGGCATTGCCCAAAAGCACCTTGATGATGGAATCGACCGTCACATGGTCATGGTCCGGGTGCCAGCAATCGAAGTCGGTGACCATGGCGACGGTGGCGTAACACATCTCGGCCTCGCGGGCCAATTTTGCTTCGGGCATGTTGGTCATGCCGATGACGTCGCAGCCCCAGGACCGGTAGAGATTGGATTCGGCCAGGGTCGAGAACTGCGGCCCTTCCATGGCCAGATAGGTGCCGCCCCGCTGGTAGGGAATATCCAGGTCATAGATCGAGGCCTCCAGTGCATCGCCCAAGCGCGAACAAACCGGATGACCGAAACCGACATGGGCAACCAGCCCTGTGCCGAAGAAGCTTTTGACCCGGGCGAAGGTGCGGTCGATGAACTGATCGGCGATGACAAAGGTGCCGGGCGGCAGTTCTTCTTTAAAGGAGCCGCAGGCGCTGACCGAAATGATCTCGCTGACGCCTGATCGTTTTAGAGCATCGATGTTGGCCCGGAAGTTAAGCTCGGAAGGCGGCACCTTATGCCCCCGGCCATGGCGCGGCAGGAAAACCATGGGCTGGCCGTCCAGGTCGCCGAAGAGGAATTCGTCGGAAGTCTCGCCGAAGGGGGACGAGACCCTCTCCCAACGGGTGTTCTCCAGGCCGTCAATGTCATAAACACCGCTGCCGCCGATAACCCCGATGACCGGGGGCGTGCCGGGTTCCGCCATGTGCCGCTCCTCAGCCGAAATGTTCGTCGAGGAAGCCGTCGGTGCGATCCTGGGCCAGCTTGGCCCCGGCCTCGTTATAGGACGCCCGCACATTACAGTTGAAGCCGTGCCCGGCGTCCGCATAGGTGAAGATGGGGATGTCGGGGAAGGCCACTCGTATTAAGTCGACGTTTTCCATGGGGATCATGGCGTCGGCCTCGCCGAAATGCATCATCACCGGACAGGTCGCCGGACTGTCCAGCATATCGTGGATGGCGCCGCCGTAGTAACAGACGGACGCCAGCACATCCATCTTCTGGGCCGCCGCCCAGGCCAGGGTGCCGCCCCAGCAATAACCGACGACACCGACCTTGTCTTCGATACCCTTGAGGTAATCGACGGCGGCCTTGACGTCCATCACCGGCTGAGACGGGTCCAACTGGCCACGCATTTCGGCGCCCTGGGCCTGTAGTTCCGGTGTGTATTCATAATCAATACCGGACTCGATGCGGTCAAACAGGGCCGGGGCCACCACCCGGAAGCCCTTGGCGGCGTATTTATCGCATACATCGCGGATATGCATGTTGACGCCGAAAATCTCCTGGATGATGACCAGACCGCCCCGGGGCGTACCCTCCGGATCGGCCTGATAGGCGCCCAGTTCGAAGCCGTCAGCGGCGGTTAAGGTGATGTTTTGTCCCATGGATATCTCCCCTCAGTTTCCTGGCAAGCGGCCCCGTTACCGGGACCCCGATACCTATAGCAAAGGGACCCGGCAGCCGCCAGAACGTTGATCAACCGGTGCCATACAAATTTCATACCTGGATATGCAATTTTAGAGAGAATTGTTTTTATTTACTCTCGACAATCCCCGGTTTTATCCTCTATGCTAGTGCAAACAAAATGGGAACACTCTAAAGGGGAAGATGATGGTTTGTCGGAGAATGCGGCGCAAGACCGTGCGTTTTTTACCGATCTTTTTTTCCATTGCACTCTTAACCATCCTGACCGCCTGCCAGACGCCGGGTTCTCTCGGAGGATTTGGCGGCACGGGGGATACTGCTGCATCGGCGGACCAGGCCCCAGCGGACGGTCGCGTTTCCAAATCATACAATCTGTTTTCCGATCAGGGCGACCATCTGAAGGAGTTGGTGAAAGCCGGTAATTTTGAGGACGCCGCCAAGCTGTACGGCGAACAATCCGATTATTTCACTAAAAACCGCGCCAAGCAGCACCCGCTTCTGGCCCAAGTCGCCGACACCATCAAGGCCCAAC
>JADHTD010000171.1 GCA_016776525.1 Rhodospirillales bacterium | reverse complement strand
GAATGACAAGGTTGGCGCCGGCGGCCATCAGGTTACGGGCCATGGGTTTGCCCATAAGCCCCAAGCCGATAAAGCCTAAGTTAAGTCCGTCCAGTGTGGTCATGGGGTTTGTTCCCTTGGTGAATTGTTTCTTTTAGTCATGCTGGCTCAAGAAGGCGCGGGTGTGGGCAATGGCGTCTTTCAGGCCGAGGCGCTCGACAAGGACGCCGTCCGGAAACGCGCCCAGCAGGCGGCTCGGCATGGCCCGGTCCAGCATCACGAAAACGCCCCGGTCCTCGGCCCGGCGCACCAGCCGCCCGTAGGCCTGTTTCAGCTTAGCCCGTGTCAGCATGTCGTCATAGGCCTTGCCGCCGAAATGGCTACGGCGGTGTTTGTGCAGGATATCGGGGCGCGGCCAGGGAACCCGGTCGAACACGATCAGGCGCAACGAGCGCCCCGGCACGTCGACCCCGTCCCTGACCGCGTCGGTGCCGAGAAGACACGAATGTTCCTCGGCCCGGAAAATATCGACCAGGGTGCCGGTGTCCATCGCATCCACATGCTGGGCCAGCACCATGAGTCCGGCGTCTTCCAGCGGTCCGGCGATGCGCTCGGCAACACCTTTGAGCCTGGAAATGGCGGTAAACAGTCCCAGCCCGCCGCCGCCGGCGGCGAGGAACAGCTCGCGGTAGGCGGCCGCCGTCTGGTCCGGGTTGTTGCGGGCGACATCATCGACAATCAGGACACGGGTGTTTTTCACGTAATCGAAAGGCGAGGATTCGGATACCAATTCCGCCGGGCGCGCCAGATGGGCGGCCCCGGTACGCTGTTCCGCCGTCTTCCAGTCCACCTCCAGGTCGCCAGTCGCGTCGCGCAGCGTCGCCGAGGTCACGACAACGCCGTGCGCCGGCTCAATCACCGCTTCGGCGAAGGGCCGGGTCGGGTCGATCCAGTGGCGGTAGAGGCCGATATCGAAATCGCGTCCGTCCATACGCTCGACGCCGAACCAATCGACCAGACCGTCCGGCGCATCGCCGCCGAGGTCCTTCAGCATCTGACGCCAGGCTGCAATGGATTGGCGGCCGCGGCGGTCGAGGCTGCGGCACACGGTTTCGATGCGGGTGCGGGTCTGGCTGTCCAGGCTGTCGGCCTGCGCGTCCAGCATCGCCGCCAGGGCTCCGATCAGTTGGCCCAAGGGTTTATTCAGGCGCGCCAAAGCGCCTTCCAGGCGCACGGCCGCGTCGAGCAAACCATCGACCGGCGAGGTGGTGTCCGTTTCCAGGCTGTAGCCCGAGGCCTCGTTGGCGTCGCGGGCGTAGACCTGTTCGCGCACCAGGGCGAAAAAGGCTTCCGCCACGCCGATGGTCTGGCCGCTGCCGAAGCGCTTGGGCCAGCCGGCGGCGGGCAGGGCATGCGCCGCCTTGAGGGTTTCGTCGAGCCATTCCGCCGCCCCTTCATCGCCGGCGATGAGGTCCTTGATGCGTTCGCGCAAGCCCCGCGACCGTGAGCGGCTGCCGGCTTCGGCGCCTACCAGCCAGCGCCGCAAATCGGCCGTTTCGCGCGCCGTCAGGTGGGCGGAAAAAGCACTGTCGGCGGCGCCGAACAGGTGGTGGCCTTCGTCGAAAACATAGCGCACGGGCTGGCCGCTATCCGGCCCGCCATTTCCCCCGCCGCCGGCGAAGGATCCCAGTGTCGCCTGGATCATCACCAGGGCGTGGTTGGCGACGACGATGTCGGCGCTGCCGGCCCGGCGTACGGTATGTTCGATGAAGCATCGGCGGTAATGGCGGCACGCCGAATAGATGCATTCGCCCCGCGTGTCTGTCAGGTCGGTGGTCAGCCCCGCGCCCAGCAGATCTTTCAGCCAGGCCGGAAAATCGCCGCCGATCATGTCGCCGTCCCGGGTGTTGAGCGCCCATCGGGCCATCAGGCCGAGCGCCGTCCAGCCGCCGGGCGCCGTCGACGGGTTGCGGCCAAGCGCTTCCTCGAAATTGAGCAGGCAGAAATAATTCTCCCGCCCCTTGCGGATGACGACGCGCTTCGCTTTTTCCTCGGCGTCGGGAAACAGCCGGTCCAGCTCAAAGTCCAATTGGCGTTGCAGGTTCCGGGTGAAGGTGCTGATCCATACCGTGCCTTCGTTTTTTTCCGCCCATAGGCTGGCCGGCGCAATGTAGCCCAGCGTCTTGCCGACGCCGGTGCCGGCCTCGGCCAGCACCATGTGCGGTTCCCCGGCTTTGTCGCGGGGCTGGAAGGCGTCATTGCACGACAGCGCATAATTGACCTGTTCGTCCCGTTTTTCGGCCGCGCCGCCGAGAAGCCCGGCCAGCCGGTCGCGGGTTTCGGCCGCATCGATCGGCAGGTTGCCGGGCGGCGGCTCGGGGGGCTGTTCCTCCCATTCGGCAAGCTGGTTCCATACCTTCAAGGCATCGGCGGCCCGCGCCGGGCCGGCTACGGGTCCGGCCGGGTCCTCGCCTAACGCCGCCAGCACCGCGTCGGCCCACGGCCAGCCGCCGAGTTTCATGGCGCCGGCGGCCGGGGCGGCTTGAGCGTCGCCCAGTCCGCGGGCGCGTTCGGCCAATTCCGTCAACAAGGCGCCGGTGGCGGCAAGCAGGCATTCGGCTTCGCGTTCCAGGGTACCGGGCAGCGCCAGGTCCAGCGCTTCGGCCAGCCCCCGGGGCGTCGGCAGCACGAAGCGCGCCGGACGCACGAAGGCGAACAGTTCCAGCACGTCGAAGGCGGTAAAGGCGGCCACGCCCAGCCTGCGCGCCGTCGCCCGCGCGTGGCAGACGATGGGGGGATGTTTGGGGCTCAGCCGCTGGGCCACCTCGGCGTGGCTGAGATCCTCGATTTCGCCGTCGGGTGTCAGCCACGCGGCCTGACGGACGGCGGCGACCAGGGCGGGTGCGCGCGGCAGCAGCAAGGCGGGGGGCGTAAATTCGGCGCTCATGGGCAGGGAGTATAAAGGGCCTAATACCAAGGAGCGATCCCTATGGGTCATTATCATCGCTCCTTGGTATAAACCTAGGACGCAATAGCCGGTCCTTTGATGCCGTTCCTAATGAAATTCTGGGCCAATGGGTGTATACTTTTTTCATTGATTGACATGCGCCCCGAGTCCAAGGGAGGATTCAGGTAGAGACATCGGGTGAACAAGGGATGGAGGTTAAAAAAATGACGCCACCTGACCAGACAAAGGACATATTTATCCGATGAAACTTAGGCCCGATCTTTCATGTTCGGGCGATGCCGAGAGCATCAATTTCGAAACCCCGCCCCCCATAAAACCCTGTGGCGGGGTTTCCTGTTGCTAGAGCAAATCCCGAGCAAATGGATTCATTTGCGACGACGAATTTGCGGTTAAAACAAATAGCTAGGGCATTTTCGGCGAACCAAGGTGAACCGGAAATGCCCTTGGGGCGTCAATGACCGTCAGGATGCCTGGCTGGAATGGCTGACGGTAATCGGCGGCGCGGCGCGAAGGGTCTGATAAACCACGCAGTAGCGTTCCGTCAGCTTCAATAACGTCGCCAGCTGCGCTTCATCGGCGTCCATTGCCGATGATCCTTAGGTGTGGTTATTGCGTGCCGTTGACGGCGATGCTTTTGATGATGTAATCGCCGCCCCGGTTGACCAGCCTGAGCCCGTTGAAGTTCTGGTTGTAGGCGCGGTCGCTGGCGGTCATGATTTCCTTGCCGTCGAGGGACACCGTCATCCGGCCGTCGGCCCGGCGGGTCCATTCCAGGCGGTGGGTTTTCTTGTCTTCCAGATGAAAAGGGCCGGGGCGGCTGTCGATGATGGAAGAGCCCCGCCCGGTGACCCGGATCAAATCAAGCCCGCCGCCCTGGACGTAAGCCAGAACATAGCCCGCGGCCCTGGCGTCCCCAACCGGCGCGCCCTGATAGGGGCCGATTTCGAACCGCCCGGCGTTGGCGCCTTCGGAAACCCAGGACGAGAAGTCAATTTCCACGGAAAACGCGTTGGTCAGGCGAAGCGGTGTCTGGATGGCGGCCGGGTTGAGGACGGTGGCGGCCGCCGAGCCCTGGCGTCCGCCGGTGGCGCGGCCTTCCGGGTCGAGGGCCTGTTGCAGGATTTGTCCGAAGATGGCGGCGGCGACGTCCTTGCCCGAGGAGCGTTGTTGAGTCTGTCCGCCGGTCGTGGCGGGTTCGGCCTTGACGGCGCTGCGCAGGCCCCAGCCGCGTTCGACCCAGTACTTGCCCGCGGTGACGGTCCAGCCCGGGTCACGGGTAAAGTCGCCGTCCTGGAACGTGTCGCTCAAAACCCGTGTCCGCCACGGCCGGTCATACCCCCGCGCCAGGCCTCTGAGGTCGCGCAGGAAGCCGGGGTCGGCGGCGCGCGATTTTTCGGCAGCATCGGTCAGCCGGTTGAGTTCATCGATGAAGCCCTGCAGTCGCTCGTTGGCGGCCTTCTCGGCGGCGGCAGGGGCGGTCGAAGACTCCGGGTTGTTCCATGGCTGGTACTGCTGCGCCGTGGCCGGGGCCGCCATCAACAGGGCGGCCAGTAAAAAGATAAAAAAACGCATGGCAATTTCTCCTCGCCGAGACGTTAGCACAGGCGGAACAAGCGGTGCTATATTCGCCTACGGCGAATACCCCAGGTTGGGCGCCAGCCAGCGTTCGGCCTCGGTGAGTGTTATTCCCCGGCGTTTGGCGTAGTCCTCGACCTGATCGCGGCCGATGCGCCCGACGCCGAAATATTGCGCGTCCGGGTGCGAGAAATAATAGCCAGATACCGATGACGCGGGCATCATGGCGAAGCTGTCGGTGAGCGTGATGCCGGCGTTCTGTTCCGCGCCCAGCAGCGCGAACAGGTCCTGCTTGCCGGTGTGGTCGGGGCACGCCGGATAGCCCGGCGCCGGGCGGATGCCCTGATAGGCTTCCGCGATAAGATCTTCGTTTTCCAGCGTCTCGTTTTCCGCATAGGCCCAGAATTCCCGGCGCACCCGCTCGTGGATGCGCTCGGCAAAGGCCTCGGCCAGCCGGTCGGCCAGGGCTTTCAATAATATGCCGTTGTAATCGTCGTGGTCGGCTTCGAATTCGGCCAGCTTTTTCTCGATGCCGATACCGGTGGTGACGGCGAACCCGCCCAGAAAATCGTTCGGCCCGCCGTCCTTCGGCGCGACGAAATCGGCCAGGCAGTGATTGGGGCGGCCATCGGTCTTGTGCATCTGCTGGCGCAGGAAATGGATGGTGGCGGCGGGATCATTGCGGTCGTCGGAGGCATAGATTTCGACATCGTCGTGGTCGACGCGCGCGGCCGGGAAGAAGCCGATCACGGCCCGCGCGGCAAGCCATTTCTCGGCGATGATCTTTTCCAGCATGGTGCCGGCGTCGGCAAACAGGTCGCGCGCCGCCGCGCCCTGCTTGGGGTCCTCAAGGATTGCCGGGTAGACGCCTTTTAGCTCCCAGGTGCGGAAGAACGGCGTCCAGTCGATATATTTTTCCAGTTCGCCAATGTCGTAATCGTCGAACACCTTGAGCCCCAGAAACTTCGGCCTTGGCGGCGTATAGCCTGTCCAGTCGATTTCGGGACTTTGCGCGCGGGCGTCCTTCAGTTTGGCCGGGCCCTTGCCATCGGCGCGCGCTTCGTGCCGGGCGCGAACGTCTTCATAGTCTTCGGCGATTTCAGCGAGGAAGCTGTCTTTCAGGGTGTCGCTGAGCAGGTTGGAGACGACGCCGACGGCGCGCGACGCATCCAGCACATGAATCACGGGCGAATCGTAGCGGGGCGCGATCTTGACCGCCGTGTGGACCTTGGACGTGGTCGCGCCCCCGATCAGCAGCGGGATATCGAGCCCGCTGCGCTGCATTTCGGCGGCGATGGTGGCCATTTCCTCGAGCGAGGGCGTGATCAGGCCCGACAGGCCGATGATGTCGGCGTTCTCGCGCTTGGCGGTGTCGATGATGTCGGCGTAGGGCACCATGACGCCGAGATCGACGATGTCATAGTTATTACACTGCAACACCACGCCGACGATGTTCTTGCCGATGTCATGCACGTCGCCCTTGACCGTGGCGGTGACGATCTTGCCCTTGGCCCGGGCCTTGGCCGGGTCTTTCCCCGCTTCGATGAAGGGCAGCAGGTAGGCCACGGCCTGTTTCATCACACGGGCGCTTTTGACCACCTGGGGCAGGAACATCTGCCCCGATCCGAACAGGTCGCCGACCACGTTCATGCCGTCCATCAAGGGGCCTTCGATGACGTCGATGGGCTCGGCCGCCTGGGTGCGGGCTTCCTCG
>JADHTD010000170.1 GCA_016776525.1 Rhodospirillales bacterium | reverse complement strand
AGCCTTCGACGTGAAGCCGGAAAAGACGACGGCGGTTGGCTGGATATCCATCACCGAGGCCAGCAGGAAATAGGCGATCGCCGTCAGACCGATGGGCCAGACAGCCGTCGCCCAGAAGCCGATGGCGAATAAAGTCAGGGCGCCGGTCCGCATGATGGTGATGGAAACGCCGTCCGGCGGCGGCAGGAAAAATAGGACCAGGGCGGCGGCGGCGACCAGCAGCGAACAGGTTTTCCGGAAATCCGGTCCCTGGCGTTCTCCGTGCTCCGCCGTTTGCTGCGCCATTATGCCTCCACCCTCAGTACGCTTCATTGTTATCGTTTGATATCAATTCCGCCACAAAAAACAGACCAAACCTTCCGCCTAGCGGAACGAACGCCCATCCCGGTTAACCAAATCGTGATCAGCCGTCGCTTTGCGTTCGGCGGCGGAGCGACTATCTTTCCCCCTATGGACTGGAAACGAAAAACCCTGATGACAAGCCTTATGCTGCTGGTTGCCGGATTGCTGGCCATGCCGTTTCGGGCCATCGGTCATGACTGGCGCACGGCCAGCCGGGAGCCGACCGGCATCGCCCCCGTTCCGGCCTTTCATCCGGAAGCCGTCGTTCAGGTCTATGCGGCCCGTGCCTATAGCTGGCGGGGCACCTTCGGCGTGCACAGCTGGTTTGCCGTCAAAGCAAAGGATGCCGAGGATTTCACCGTCTACGAGGTGATCGGCTGGCGGGCCCGCTGGGGCCAGTCGGTGGTGGCTGTTTCCAACCGGCCGCCGGACGGGCGCTGGTTCGGCAACGAACCGGAGATTATTGCCGACCTGCGCGGGCCGGAGGCGGAAGCCCTCATCCCGCGTATCGATGCGGCGGCCAGGAACTATCCCTATGCCGACGAATACACAGTCTGGCCGGGCCCCAATTCCAATACCTTCATTGCCCACCTGGCCCGTGCCGTGCCGGAACTGCGCGTCGACCTGCCGCCGACCGCCATCGGCAAGGACTATCTGCCGGGTGGCGCACCATTCGCCGCGGCCCCCAGCGGCACCGGCTATCAGCTTTCCCTGCTGGGCCTGATCGGCGTCATGGCCGGTATTGAGGAAGGATTGGAGATCAATATCCTTGGTCTCACCTTTGGCATCGACCCTAAGGATCTGGCCATCAAGCTGCCGGGTGTCGGGTCCGTCGGTTTCAACCGGTCGAACTAAACGCCCCCTAATCCCATTCCTCCCTTGCCAGCCGCCTTTGGGCGGTTATCTTTTGATGGATGTGCGTAATTACCAGTAGGCGGAACCATGAGCATCTGGGGTAAGGTTATCGGCGGCGTTGCCGGTTTTGCATTGGGCGGGCCCTTGGGCGCCATCCTCGGGGCGGCGGCGGGCCATGCTGTCGACCGCAGGCGCGGCGAGGACGTTCCCGAAGGTCTCATTTCCGATGAAGCCAAACAGGTGGCCTTTACGGTGGCCGTCATAACGCTCTCGGCAAAAATGGCCAAGGCCGATGGCCAGGTAACCCGTGACGAGGTCGATGCCTTCAAGGAAATCTTCAACATCCCGCCTCAGGAAATGGCCGGTGTCGGCCGCCTCTTTGACGAAGCGAAACAGGAAACCGAAGGTTTCGAGCCCTACGCCCAACAGGTGGCCCACATGTTCGCCCATGACCGGGCGGTGTTGCAGGAACTGCTGGGCGGGCTTTATCACATCGCCAGGGCCGACGGCGTCGTGCATCCGGCGGAATTAGGGTTCCTGCGCCGGGTTGCCGATATTTTCGGGTTCGACGACCGCGAGTTCGAAAGCATTCTGCACGGCTGCGGCGGCAGCGCCCAGGCCGGGGCCACCGATGCCGACGCTTACAAGACCCTGGGCGTGAGCCCGGATGTCACCGATGACGCGGTGAAAAAAGCCTACCGCGACATGGTCCGCGAATACCATCCGGACAAACTGGTCGGCCAGGGCCTGCCGCAGGAATTCATCGATCTCGCCAATGAACGCATGGCCGCTATCAATGCCGCTTATGACAAAGTTTCTAAGGCCCGGGGCATCAAATAGGCGATGTCCCGTTTATGCTGAAACCCCTCGATTACCTGGCCATTGCCACCAGCATCTTCTTTCTCGGCACCAATTTCGTTGCCGTCAAATACGGGGTCAGCCAGTTTCCGCCGGTTTTCATGGTGGCGCTGCGTTTCACCATTGTGGCGGCGGTGCTGATCTGGATCGCCGGACCGCCGGGTGAGAAAATCAAACACATTATCGGCCTCTCGGTGACCATGGGGCTGATCCACTTTACCTTATTCTTTGCCGGCATTTCCGGCGTCGATGCGGCGGTTGCCGCCATCGTTTTCCAGTTGGGCGTGCCGTTCAGCGTGCTGCTGGCCTGGCTTTTGATCGGCGACCGGTTCGGCTGGCGGCGCAGCATCGGCATGGTGGTGGCTTTTGCCGGTGTTGTCATTCTGGTCGGCGGGCCGAAATCACCGTCCAGCCTCTGGCATGTGTTTCTGGTTTTCGCCTCGGCTGCCGCCTGGGGGCTGGGCGCCGTGCAGATCAAGAAGATGGGGCCGATCAACGTTTTCAAGCTGGGCGCCTGGATGGCGGTGTTTGCCGTGCCGCAGCTCTATCTCGCCACCTTCCTGCTGGAAAGTGGCCAGTTCGAAGCCGTGCAAAATGCCGACTGGAAGGGCTGGGTATCGGTGTTTTACGCCGCCATTGGCTCGTCGATTATCGGGTACGGCCTGTGGTATTACCTGATCCGCAAGTATCCGGTCAGCCGGGTCCTGCCGTTCTCCCTGATCACGCCGGTGGTCGGCGTCATATCGGCGGTCTTGATGCTGGGGGAAACCCTGGATGCTCACAAGATATTAGGCGGGGCAATTACCCTGGCCGGTGTCGCCTTTATCCAGTTGCGCCAATCCAAAACCAACAAGACCGGGGACGTGGCCGCCTGATGCTGGGCACGGCGCTCAGGCCCATCGACCTGCTGGCGCCGCCGCAGTTGTTCATGCTGTCCTGGATTTTCGAAGCGGGACAGGTCGAGGCCGTGCCCAATGCCGACCTTCGGGCATGGTGGGCACTGGCTTTCAGCGTCGTATTTTCCACCTTCGTCGCCTATGGGTTATGGTATTACCTGATGAGCCGCTATCCGGTCAGCCAGGTGTCGCCCTTTGCCATGCTGGCACCGGTGATCGGCGCCGTCGCCGGCGTGGTGACCTTTGCCGGGGTTGTGCTGGTGCAGTTCAAGGGAAAAGTGTCGTGATCGAAACCCGGTCGCCTAATTTCGACGACAGACCAGAAGGCATCCCGGTCGATATGCTGGTGCTGCATTATACCGGCATGCCCAGTGCCAAGGCGGCGTTGGAGCGCCTGTGCGACCCGGCGGCCAAGGTCAGCGCCCACTATATGATCGACGAAGACGGCACCGTCCATGCCCTGGTCGCCGAGGATAAACGGGCCTGGCATGCCGGGGTGGCCTGCTGGCGGGGGGAGACCGACGTCAACGGGCGGTCCGTCGGTATAGAACTGGTCAATCCGGGCCATGAATTCGGCTACCGGCCATTTCCCGAAGCCCAGATGGCGGCGCTTGTCGAACTGGCCGGTGATATCCTGTCCCGCCATCCGATGCCGCCCGGCAACGTGGTCGGCCATGCCGACGTGGCCCCGGCCCGCAAGCAGGACCCCGGCGAACTGTTCGACTGGCAGGGGTTGGCGGCGGCCGGTATTGGCCTGTGGCCTGAAGCTTCGGTAAAGACGAAGGAGGCCCCGGGCGACGCCGCGAACTTGTTGGCCCGTTATGGTTATGACATCAGCGATCCGGCCGCTGCAGTCATTGCTTTCCAACGGCATTTCCGGCCCGGCAGAATCGACGGGGCGGCGGATGCGGAGACCGTGTCTCTGCTTCAGGCGCTTCTGGGGTAGGGCTAGAGCAGCTCCGGTTTGACCGGAGTCACCTTCGGTGATCCGACAACCCGGTTACACTTCTCTAATTTAAAAGTGTCAAGCGGATTTACAGGATTGATTGGACCTAAAAAATAGCCTCGATCAATCCTGATCCGGTCTAAGTTTCCAGCAGGGTATATCTTGGACCGGCTTGAACGGTTGCTGAAAATTTTATTCCGGGATGCGGGCCAGGCCGCGCAGGCGGTTGACCAGCATATCGATCAGTCGGCGCATCACCCGGTCGGTGGCCTCCAGTTTCTTGAGCCGGTTGCCGAGGCTTTCCTGTGAAATGACGATCAGATCGGAATCGGCGGTGGCGCGGGCCGAGGCCATGCGGGGCTGGTTGTCGATCAGTGACATTTCGCCGAAAATCTCGCCGCGGCCAAGGGTGGCGATGATCGTCTCGCGGTTGCCGGTCTTGCGGAAGATTTCAATCTCGCCATCGGCAATCAGATAAGCTTCGGCGCCTTCTTCACCTTCGACAAAAATCGAGCTGCCGGTGTGTACCGTCTTGCGGTCAATGGGCTGGCTGGACATAGTCTGCTCCCCGCCTTCCTGGTCTGGTGTTTCCTCGCCGCCGCCGTCGGCGGGCGCCTTTTCAAGCATGGCATCCAGCCCCTTGATCATGGCTGTCTTCGCCACATCGGGCAAGGGGGTGGGGCTGAGCTTTTCCTTCAGGGCCGCCACCGTTTCCTGCAGGACAGCGTCGGACATGCTGCCGTCGGCAGGCCTTTGCATGGCGGCTACTTGCTTGCCTTCATGCATCAGCGCATGCAGGACGTCCTTGCCGTTTTCCTCACCCAGATCGGATTGACTGAGGTCGGACAGGTAGCCCAGCCGCGCCAGGCGGTTGGGGATCAGCATCTGTACCTGGTCGATGGATTGGGGGATGCTCAGGTCGCCTTCGCCGGAACTGAGCAGCATCTTGCCACGAAGCGTCACGGCATGGCACATGCCGGGTCCGCCAAGCAGCCCGATATGGCTGGTCAACTGGCGGATCAGGGTGACGAAAGCCTGGCGGTCTTTATCCCGGCCTTCCCGGGTCAAAGGCCGGATGCCGCTCAGACCCCGTTCGACCCGTTCCAGCAGAACCTGTTTGGCCAACGGCAGGGGACGGCGTTCCATCAGGGAATTGAGTTGTTCCAGGCAGCCTTTGCTGTACCCCGGGATCGGACAGTTGCCGGTGGTCAGTTGCACCAGCATGGGGAAGGCGACGGCCGGTTCCTGCTGGCCACCAAGCAGTTCGTTGACGGCCTCGGTGCCGTCGAGGATTTCGGCGATCACCTCGTCCAGGTAGGTTTCGGCTTCCTCTGATTTGGTGGCGTTAAAAAGGTCGACCAGGTATTGCAGTTTGGCGTCCCAGTCACCCAAGGCGGAGATCTGCGGGGCCAGGGCGCCAAGGATATATATTCGCCGGTTTTCCGGTGAGACGGTCGATTTGACCTCATCGATGGCCGCCTGTAGGCCGCTTTTTTTCAGGGTTTCCGTGTATTCCTTGAATTCGTCGGATTCCCGGGCCCGGTCCCGGACCTGGCCGAAGGCGGAATAAAGGGCGTCCACATGCTTGGCCGGTTTTTCACCAGACTTGCGGGCCTGTAGAGATGCCGCCCTTTGCACGACCTGGTTAAAGAACGGCTCGGTGCGTTCCAGCATATTGAGCTGCCCGGCATTGTAGGCCAGTTCAAGGACGGTCAATCCCTGGTCGTCCAGGTATTGGCGCAACAGCCGCCCGGCCGTCAGGCGGGCGGGTAAGGTGTAGTAATCGGCCAGCGCATCACAGACCGGGGCTTCCTCGACGTTGCCGACCTTGAGGACCTTATTGATCGGGCCATCGGCCATCTGTTCGAAGATGACATCCGATTCATCGGCGGATTGACGGTTCTCGATAACCCGGACACCTTCGAATTTATGGCCTTCATGAAGCTGTTCGGCCCGCTCAATGGCCTTTTTCTGGGTCGATTGGACGGACTCGGTCAGCCACCGCCCATCGGTCAGTGTCTGTATCTCGTAATCGGATTTTGAAAATCCCTGCTGCGCCATGGTTCCGCTTTATCAAAACCGGGGCCGAGGCGGATTTTGCCGCCGATACCCCACTTACTTTAACACTCTCTTAGAAATATGTGGCGCTTACGGCGCCTAAAAACAAGTCAATCATAGCTGCATGAAGGTATCCTTAAAACCGGGCCGTCGGCGGGCGCTTCTTGATCGACCGGCCGACATCTCTATATTAGGCTTTGCCAGACGGTCGGATGGCCGCCTTCGGTGCTTGCACCGGGGGAGGAAAGTCCGGGCTCCACGGAAACACGGTGCCGGGTAACACCCGGCGGGGGCGACCCCA
>JADHTD010000169.1 GCA_016776525.1 Rhodospirillales bacterium | reverse complement strand
CATCGTTTTTCGGGGCCGTCCTCTCCATATGAAGGACTCGTACCCTTATAAGGGAGGCGCCCATGAGAATCCTCATAGCCGTAACCTGTTTGCTGATGCTGATGGTATCCGTAACAGGCCGCGCCGTGCCGGCCGGCGAACTGGCGGCAACCACACCGGAAGCCGACAAATGGGCCTTCCTCAATGGCCGCTGGTGCGGTGACAATTTCAAGAATTCCTGGCGCGTCAAGGACGATGCGTTGATGGTCTCCAGCCATTTAGGGTCGTTCATGCGCCGCTTCGTCGAGGTCGACGCCAACAATTTCCAGGTCTGCGACGGCCCGCGTTGCTGTTCCTACGAAACCCATAACGAAGACATCCTCAACCTGCATTCCTGCAACTTCATCAAAATCACCCCGATGACGCTGCGTAAGTGCGGCTTTTTCTAAGCATGAAAAAGGCCCGGACCTTTTCGGGGGCCGGGCCTTGTTCGATACGGACGGTCGGGACCTAAGCGTTGGCCAGGTTTTCCGCCGCGAAGTCCCAGTTGACCAGGCTGTCCAGGAAGGTCTGAAGGTAGTCGGGACGCCGGTTCTGGAAGTCCAGGTAGTAGGCGTGTTCCCACACGTCACAGGTCATCAACGGGGTCTGACCATGGGCGATCGGGGTGTCGGCGTTGAGGGTCTTGACGATCTTCAAGTCGCCGCCTTCGACCACCAGCCAGGCCCAGCCGCTGCCGAACTGGCCGATACCGGCTGCCTTGAACTCTTCCTTGAACTTATCCAGGCTGCCCCAAGTGGCGTTGATCTTGTCGGCCAGATCGCCGCTGGGCTCGCCGCCGCCGCCGGCCTTCATGCTTTTCCAATAAAACGTGTGGTTCCAGACTTGGGCGGCGTTGTTGAAAATGCCGGCCTTGTCGGCATTGCCGGCACTGTCTTTGATAACCGCTTCCAGGTCTTCCTGGCTGCTGCCGGCGGTATCGCCCAGAAGATTGTTCAGGTTGGTGACATAAGCCTGATGATGTTTGCCGTGGTGGAAGCTGAGCGTGTTGGCCGTAATATGCGGCTCCAGGGCATCTTGAGAATAAGGTAGATCGGGTAATTCAAATGACATTTTTAATCCTCATAAAAGTCGATTAAGTGTTTTGTGTTGAATGAGTAAAATAGAAAAAAAAACGGGGCCCGCAAGCCCCGTTTGAAAGGTATTTTTTTTACCTGTTTATCAGTAGACGTTCTGTGCCGAGACCATGGCGTAAAGCATGGGGACCGACAGCAGGGTGTTGACCCGCGAGAACATACCGGCGGTTTTTGCCGCGGCTGCTTTCGCGTCGGCGTCGACTTCGACCATGCCGAGGGCTTTTTGCTGGTTCGGCCAGATGATGAACCAAACGTTGAACCACATGATGATGCCGAACCACATGCCGATGCCGATAGCCGTGTTCTTGGGAACACTAAAGCCTTCTGATGCACCGAGGCTCAGGGCGTCGACGATGTATCCGTTCATGGTCGCCAGAATCAAACCGGTAATGATGGTGCCCATGGCCGCCCAGCGGAACCAGAAGAGAGCTGCCGGGGCAATAACCTTGCCGATCGCCGGTTTCTGTTCATCGGGAATTTTCGGCATGCTGGGTGTCTGCACGAAATTAAAGTACCAAAGAATACCGATCCACATGACGCCGCTGAGAACGTGCAGCCAGCGCATGATGAAAGTCCAGTAACTGTGTTGATCCGGTGAATAACCTTCCCCCGTCATGCCGACGAGGACAGCAATCATAAGGACCGTAAGAACGAAACCGGCGATAACCGTGTTTCGGAGATTGGAAAGAAAAGCTGCCATGAAATACTCCTGTTCCTTCATAAGGCGCCGATACTGATGTGAGTGGGGTTTTCCCTAATTTTTTAAAAGGCATGGACGGCCCACAGGGGCGGTCGTCTGCTCTTTGTCGCCCCAATTTATTAACCAATAATTAAACTCATACTAAAATTTATAGCATAATATTGATTATAAAGGATTTTATAATATTAACGGTTTGGGAATGCTATTTCAACAACCCAATCAGGTAGGATTTTAGCCGCCAGATGGTTTTTTCCCACCAGCCGGGTTCGACGGCCCCGGCCAGGGGGTCGCGCCGTTTGAGGGCCATGGACAGCATCTGTGTGCGGTAGAGGATTTCAGCCGCCGTTTGCCGCAGGCCGCGGTCTTCGATCAGGGTGGGCAGGGGGACGGCCTCCCGTAACAGATGGTCTGTTGCATCCAGGACCCGGTCGAGAACGGCCCGGGTCTGACCGACGGCGGCGGACGAAGTCAACCGGTCCGGTGAGATCGAAGCCTCCTTAAACCAATCTTCCGGCAGGAAAAGCCGGTCCCGTTCTCCATAGTCCCGTTTGCAGTCCCGGACGAAAAACAGGATCAGGCGGGCCGTGAACAGGGCCTCCAAGGCAGGACGGGCAACCGGGGTGTCTTCGCCCGCCGCCTCCAGGAGGAAACGGCCGATGGGAGCGGCGGCAAAGGAACAGAAAACCAGCAGGTCGCTCCAACTGCGGCAATGGAAACCGCCGGCCACTTTGATGCGGGCCTGAAGCAGGTGGCGGACATGGTGGGCGGCAATTCCGTTGGCCGCTGTGTAATCCCGCAGAGCCGCCACGGGTTTTTCCAAGCCGTCCGGTGGTGTCCCGCCGTTGGAAGCCTCTTCCAGGGACCGAAGGCGACTTTCCTTGTCGGCTGTGTCCAGGTCCGGATCCCGGTCGATCGATTGCGCCTGATGCAGCACGCCGAGGAGGGCTTCACCGGCCTCGGTCAGGGGCGGATGCAAGGCGTCACGCGGCAGCAGTTGGTCGTCCATAAATCGATGTGATCCACTCAAAAACCAAATAATCGTCCATGAGGGGCTTGGGCTTGCCGCCCGAATCCCCCATATAAGGTGCAACGATTCCCCGACGGACAGGCTTTGTCCATGACCGATTTCAACTATTGCGCCCAACAGGTCGAACGTTTCGACAAGGACCGCTATCTCTGTACCCTGTTCGCACCGCCGGACCGGCGGCCGGGACTGTTTGCGCTATATGCCTTTAACCAGGAAGTGGCGCAGGCCCGCGAACTGGTCAGTGAGCCGCTGCTGGGCCATATGCGCCTGCAATGGTGGGCCGATGCCCTGGAGGGGATCTATGGCGGAACGCCGCCCGCCCATCCGGTTGCCCGCCCGTTATCGGAAACGATTCAAAAATACGACCTCAACCGCCGACACTTCGATGACCTGTTGCAGGCCCGCCGTTTGGATATGGAGGATATTCCGCCCGCCGACCCGCAGGCCCTGACCGACTATGCCTCCGGCACCGCCGGTACCCTGTCCGAATTGACCATGGAAGTGATCGGCGCCTTTGACCGAGGCGCCCGGGAAGCGGCCCGGCACGTGGGAACGGCCTGGGCCCTGACCGGTCTGTTGCGCGCCGTTCCTTACCACGCCAAGGCCCGGCGCTGTTATCTGCCGGCTTCCCTGTGCCGGGAGGCCGGGGTGCAGTTGTCCGAGTTGTATGAACTGCGGTCAGAAACGGCGTTATTGACGGTGACCGGTGAAGTCGCCGCCATGGCCCGCCACCATTTGGATATTGCCCGCCTGCGCCGGACCAATATCCCGAAAACGGCGGTTCCCGCCTTGCTGACGGCGACACTTGCCGATGTCTATTTGAAACGGATGCGGGTCGTTAATTACGACCCCTTGGATGCGCGGGTTCAGTTGCCGGCGCCCGGACGTTTGATAAGGCTTCTCTGGAACAGGATGCGGAACCGCTATTAGAGTTTCAGTTCCAGGTCGGATTCGATATTGATTTCGGTATCGTCATCCTCGTCGACGTCAGCCGGTTTGCCTTTTCCTTTTGGCGCTGCCGTGGCTGCACTGCCCTTGCCGCGGGTGAAGTCATAACGGTTGGACCGCAATTGCATCAGTTCGATGATCGACAGCAGCGGGAACACCGGCTGGGATTTTTCGTGATAGAGCAGAATCACGCCGCGGCGGTTGTCGGGAAAGCCGCCGCGTGAATCGTCGAACTTGCGGACTTCCAGGGTCGTCGTCAGGTTGCTTTCCGGATCGATGGTTTTCCAGACCAGGGTCGGGTTGTCGCTCCGGGGTTTGCCCATGCTGGCGATACTGCGGTTCCACGTTTCCGAGGGGTCTCCATAACGCCGGCTCAGGTAAGAGGATATTTCGTCAAAGGATTCCGTCGGATAGAGAACGTGATAATACGTTGCCTGACCTTCGTCATATCGGACAATGGTCTTGACCCCCCGGTACATGATGGTGCTGACGTTAAACAGGGGTTGGATGTCTTTTGACCAGCTTACGGGTTCGACACAGAAGGTCACGGTATCGCGGACCTTGTTCAGGCAGGATTTCTTTTTATCGACTTTTGTCGTACCCAGGGCGCGTCCAAGCAGCAAATCGTTACCGATGGCCAGAACGAAGTCTTTCGGCTGAATATTGCGGACGACCGACGCGGGCAGGGCGGCGGTCTGCGGGCTTGCCTCGCCTTCATCCGGGCTCGGTTTGCCGTCTTCCGCCTCGACCAGGGTCGAGAGCGGCGCTTGTGCCCCCGGGGCATCCGGACCAATCGGTTCCGGCGGCAGGGGCGCGCCGCTGGCTTTGCGGGCAGTGACGGTGGCGGCCTCGCTTTCCTGCTCATCCAAAATGGACGGCAGGAAATCCTGATTGAGTTCCTTGCCCGGTTCGGCGGCCTCCGGTTGATCCAGTTCGGCAAGGGACGCCGGTAAATCGTCGCTTTCGGTTGGCGTTTCTTCGCTGAGGGCTTCCGTTAATTCGCTGGGTAACCCGGAATCAGCTTCACCGTCCTTTATATCCGGTTCGTCCAAGGAACTCGCCAAATCGCCGCTGTCCGCCACTTCGGACGCTGGCTGTTTCGGCTTCGATCTGGAGGCGAGGGCGCCACTCGGCGGCGGCAGTTCGGTCAGAATACCTTCTTCGAAAGTCAGCGGCGGTTGGCCTTGCAGGGCCTTAACGGCAGCAGCCACCTGGGTTGAGGTGACCGGCTTAGGTATTTCAGGTTGGAACAAGTCATCGCGCATTTCCAGGACACGGGCCGGGATGTTCCCCGGTGATGCGGCCCGGGCATCGCTCATCACGGAGCCCAGCGGCAAAGAAGGTTCCCGGAACAAGGTGGAACGGTTTTCCTCTGACACGATACCTTCATTGAAGGCCAGGCGGACGGGCGGCGGAGATGTTTGTCCGGTTGCACCTTTCGAAGGTCCGGGTTGGGCCGTCAATGTTTCCGGAGCCGGTGGTTTATCTGGCTCTCTCGATTTCGGCAGAATTTTTTCCTTGGTGGCATTGAACAGATCGCTCAGCCGGTCGAGGAAGCCCTTCTTGGCCGGCGGCGCGGGGGCGTTGGCTGCCGCAGACGGGGCCGGTATAGCCGTCGGCGGAGTCGCCGCCAGCCGTTCGGAAGAAGGGAGGGTAGGAGCAGGCTCTGTTTCGGTTTTTTCAGCCGGGCTTTCCGCCGGTGCGGCCAGTTTGTTTGTTTCGATTTCGCGGGCCAGCTTTTCGATGACGGATTCTCCCTCACCGTTTGTTTCCGCCGGGCCGCTTTCAGCCATTTGGGTGACGGCCTCATTGAGGGATGGGGCGGCTTCCTCAGCAGTCGTCGGAGCGGTTTTGGAAATCGGCACCGGTTGCTGTTCCGATGGCGTCTCCGCAGCCTCGGGTGTATCTGCTATCTCGGCTAACGGGGCCGGGATACTCTCAGCCGGTGCTTTGTCCCCGATATCCGGTTCTGCCGGTTGGCGTGCCGCCACTGTCTCTGCAACCGTATCGGCTGGTTGCTGATCCGGAGACGGTGTTTCCGCTATTTCCGCCGGTCCGGTCACAGCAGTGTCAGCTAAGGTCGGCTCTGCTTCCGGTTCCGTGGCGGCGGGTTGCTCCATCGGTGCGGCGGGTTCGGGAGATGTGGCGGCTTGCGTTTCGCCGGGCGTTTCGTCAACCGTTGCCGTCGGCTCCGCAGGTAGTTCGAAGCTGTTTGACGGCGTATCCGGAGCCGCCGGTGGCGGCGGCGGTGCGGCAGCAGCCGTCTGTTCCGGTGGCAGGTCGGCTTTGAGGGTTCCATCGGGACCATCGGCCGCCGGTGATTGTGGCTCGGAAGCCCTATCCGGGGCCTGTTCGGCCAAGTCCGTTGCTGGCGTCTCTTGCTGCTGGCTGTCGGCTGCTACCGTGTCTGCTTCGGGCGCCGGAGCGTCCGGGACGTCGGCTGCCGGGGCCGGTTCTGAGCGGGCAGG
>JADHTD010000168.1 GCA_016776525.1 Rhodospirillales bacterium | reverse complement strand
CCATCAACCGGGCAGGCTTTGACATGCTGTCCGGCCTGACCGGCGAGGCAATGACCGGGCGGCCCTTTACCGATTTCATAGCCCCGGAATACGTTGAAGGCATCGACGGTATTCTCGACACCCTGGCCGCCGGCAACGAATCCTTCCCGATCAAACTGGTCCCGGCCGACGGTCTCTCCATCAGCGCCACCATCACCGTTCATTGGGCCCGCGAACTGGGCAGCGACGCCATGGTCATCATGGCCCGGGACATCACCCAGCAGACGCAAATGACGGAGGCCATCAAACGCAGCGAAACCCGCTTCCGGAAACTGGTCAACCAAACCCACAACCTGATCTGCACTTGTGAGGATCTGACCATCACCTATATCAACGCGGCCGGCCGGGAACTCCTGCAGGCGGGGGGAAGCGGCGACCTAATTGGTAACAATATAAAAGACCTGTTCCATGCCGATTATCATCCGGTTTTCGAAATGGATATCCACGACCTGATCGGCGAGGAGGCCTTGCAGGCTAAGCTGGCCTGTTTCGATGGTTCCTTCATTGATGTCAGCATGACCATCAGCCCGCTCGACGGCTTTGTTGCCTCCCACATCATGGTCGAGGCCCGCGACATCACCCGCCACAACCTGGCCGTCGAGGCCCTGCGCAAGTCCAGCCTCGATCTCGAACGCCGCGCCCAGCAGCTTTTACAGGCCAAGGAAGAGGCGGAACTCGCCAACCAGGCCAAGTCCGACTTCCTGGCCGCCATGGGCCATGAATTACGGACCCCGCTGAACGCCATCATCGGTTTTTCCGGCATGATGCACGATGAAGTCTTCGGCCCCGTGGGCAACGACAAATACACCTCCTATATCGAAGATATCAACGGCTCGGGACAGAAACTCCTGCAGGTGATCAACGATGTCCTGGACGCCACCAAGGTTGAATCCGGCGATATCGAACTCAACAAACAACCGCTTCCGGTTTCGGAGGTGCTGGGCGAAGTCCTGGCCCGCCTGAATAATCTGGCCGATGAAAAGGGAATCCGCATTACCAACGGCATCGCTACCGACCTGCCGCCCCTCACCGCCGACAGACAGCGCCTTGCCCAGTGCCTGCTGAATGTGCTTTCCAACGCCATTATCTATACGCCGCAAGGCGGTACGGTAAACATTGAGGCCCGGCTCAATGGCCAGACCTATGCCATTTCCGTCACCGATACCGGCATCGGCATGGACGCCGACGGCATCGCCAAGGCCCTCGAACTGTTCGGCCAGGTCGACAGTTCCCTGTCGCGCAAATTCGAAGGCACCGGCCTCGGCCTGCCGCTCAGCGTCGGCATGATGCAAGCCCACGGCGGATCGCTCGAAATCGACAGCCAACCGGGCCGGGGCACCACCGTCCACCTGCATTTCCCAGCGCCTTGACCGGCCCCCTGCCCGGCCCCGGCAGCCTCCACCCTCTTTGGATGCTTGACGGGCCGGAGGCGGGGCATTAGTTAAGGGGCCGTGTGGTGGCTGTAGCTCAGTTGGTTAGAGCATCGGCTTGTGGTGCCGAGGGTCGGGGGTTCAAATCCCCTCAGCCACCCCATTTTCCTCCCTCCATACGAACGGCCTGTAAACGGCCTCCTTCCGGTCCCCGTGCTCACGAAAGGTTGACCGGGATGTGATCCCATACCTTTGTGAATTCAGCTATTCTCGGCACAGTCGTTTTCCCTGAATAAAACCGAGATTTCTGACCATGAAGACCTTTGCTTATTCCCTTTTAGCCCTGTTGGTATTGGTCGGCGGCCCGGCCCGCGCCGCTACCGATGATCTCATGCGCGATGACGGCATCCACATGGAAAAATGGATGCATCTGGAGAACCATAATCTGGGCAAGGACCTGGCCCGGGCCAAAAAGGACGGCAAGGGGTTTGTCATTTTGTATGAACAGCCCGGCTGCACGGCCTGCGCCGGTCTGCACGCCGAAGTTCTGAGCAAACCGGACGTCGTCAAGTTCATCACCAAGGGGTTCAACGTGCACCTGATGAACACCAAGGGAGATAAGAAAATCACCGATTTCGAGGGCGACATCATCAGCGAAGAGGATTACGCCAACCAGCGGGTCGTCGCCTACACGCCGAGCACCATTTTTTACGACGGCGGCGGCGAGGAAGTGTTCCGCCTGCCCGGCTACCTGCCGCCGCTCTATTATAAGGCGGCCTTCAAATACGTCCGCGAGGGCGGACCGGAGAAGAAAATCGGCTTCGTGCCCTGGGTCAAAGCCAACATGGAGCGCCTGGAAGCTGAGGAAGGATCTTGATGGTCAGGACGACGGTCTGATTGAGGTCCGGACCCGGTATAATTATCCAAAATGTTTTTTTAAGCGCTCCAGGGCTTCGCTCAGCAGGGCGTCGTCCTTGCAGAAACAAAAGCGCGCGTAGTGATCGACGTCGGCTTGCTGGTAAAAGGCGCTGACCGGCACGGCGGTCACCCCGGCCTCGGTGGTGATGTGGCGGCAGAAGGCTTCGTCGTCCTCGTTAAAACCGACCGAGCGGATATCGACGCTGAGGAAGTAGGTGCCTTCCGTCTGCATGACCTCGAAACCGATATCCCGGAGGCCGTCCGCCAACAGGTCGCGCTTGCCTTGCAGGTCACCGGCCAGGGCTTCGAAATAAGCATCATCCTTGCCCAGGCCATAAGCGGCGGCGGCTTGCAGGTTGGGCGGCGTCGTGAAGGTGACGAACTGGTGCGCCTTGGCCACCGGCGTCAGCAGTTCCGGCACGGCGGTCACGTAACCAACCTTCCAGCCGGTGACGGAAAAGGTCTTGCCGGCGGAACCGATCCTCAGGCACCGGTCGCGCATGCCCGGCAGAGTCATCAGCGGGATATGGGGCTGGCCGTCGAAAACCAGGTGTTCATAGACCTCGTCACAGACGGCGATGGCATCGAATTCCTTGACCAGGCCGGCGATGAAGTCCAACTCGTCCCGGTGAAACACCTTGCCGGCCGGATTGTGCGGCGAATTCAGCAAAATCAGCTTGGTTTTTGGTGAAAAAGCGTCCCTCAGGGCGTCCCGGGGCAATTCCCAGGCGGGCGGCTCCAGGCGCACCAGTTTCGGCACGCCGCCGGCCCGGCGCACCATCGGCAGGTAGGAATCGTAGAGGGGCTCGATCAAGACCACCTCGTCGCCGGGCTCGATCAGCCCCAGCATGCTGTCGGCCAGGGCTTCGGTGGCCCCGGATGTCACCATGACTTCCGTCTGCCAGTCCACATTGAGATCGTAAAACCGCTGGTTGGCGGATGCCACCGCCTGGCGCAAGGCCGGGATGCCCATCATCGGCGGGTACTGGTTGGGACCGGCAACGACGGCGTCGGCGGCTTTTTGCAGGATGTCCTCCGGCCCCTCGGAATCCGGAAAGCCCTGGCCCAGGTTGATCGAGCCGTGCTCGGCGGCCAGCGCCGACATAACGGTAAAAATAGTGGTGCCGTAAGACATCAAGACCGAATTGGCCGGTTTCACTGTAATCCTCCCTTGCCTTTAGCTGCGGTGGCCTGTTTAGTCCTCAGAGCCGGTTAACCGGTGACGGTTGCGGCCCGCTGCCAGAGTGTTCGGAATAGGCGGCTTCTGCAACCCAAGTCTATGCCTGCGGATTAATCATTTGCCTAAAATTTGAGCACACGAATAAAGGCCAGATCTGTATAGGATACATAAATTACCCTATAGTTATTTGAAATTATTCATTAATTTATGTTTTTACCGGTTTGGCACAGGCTGTGCAAATTACCGCGCGCGATTTAAATATTTACAGAACCGGGTCCTGAGATCAGGCCCCATAAACAAGCCAACTGAGAGAGACCGGATTTCATGAAAAAGATTGAAGCGATCATCAAACCTTTCAAGCTGGACGAGGTCAAAGAGGCCCTCCATGAAGTCGGCCTGCAGGGCATTACCGTCATCGAAGCCAAGGGCTTCGGCCGTCAGAAAGGCCATACCGAATTGTACCGCGGCGCCGAATATGTCGTAGATTTCCTGCCCAAGGTAAAGATCGAACTGGTGGTCGACGACGGTATCGTCGAACAGGCCGTCGAAGCCATCATGCAGGCCGCCCAGACGGGCCGCATCGGCGACGGCAAAATCTTCATCACCAATGTTGAAGAAGCCATCCGGGTCCGTACCGGCGAAAAAGGCACCGACGCCATCTGATCAATCAGTCACGGAACACTCAACCTTCTCTTTGAACCATCACTGAACCTTTTATAGGGGAATAAAATTATGTCTTTAGACTGCAAAACTCCTGCGGACGTCCTCAAATACCTGAAAGAGAACGAAATCGAATTTACCGATCTCCGTTTCACGGACCCCCGCGGCAAATGGCAACACCTGACCATGTGTTCCGATTTCGTAGATGAGGACTCCTTTACCGACGGCATCATGTTCGACGGTTCCTCAATCGCCGGTTGGAAAGCCATCAACGAATCCGACATGTCCCTGATCCCCGACGCGACGTCGGCGGTAATGGACCCCTTCTCGGCCCAGCCCTCGCTGATCCTGATCTGCAACATCAATGAGCCTTCCACCGGCCAGAGCTACCACCGCGACCCCCGCTCGGTAGCCGCCAAGGCGGAAGCCTATCTGACCTCCACCGGCATCGGCGACACCGCCTATTTCGGCCCGGAACCGGAATTCTTCGTCTTTGACGACGTCCGCTTCGACGTGCAGATGAACAAGTGCTTCTATGAATTCAACCACGAAGAAGGCCCCTATGTCAGCGGCCACATCTTCGAGGAAGGCAATATCGGCCACCGGCCGCCGCCGAAGGGTGGTTACTTCCCGGTACCGCCGGTCGATAGCGCCCATGACCTGCGGGCCGAAATGGTTTCCGTGATGAAGGAAATGGGCCTCAGCATGGACAAGCACCACCACGAGGTTGCGCCGTCCCAGCACGAACTGGGCATGACCTTCGACACCCTGGTGCGCACCGCCGACAACGTGCAGATCAACAAATACTGCACCCACATGATCGCCCACACCTACGGCAAGACGGCGACCTTCATGCCGAAACCGGTGGCCGGCGACAACGGCTCGGGCATGCACACCCACCAGTCGATCTGGAAAGACGGCAAGCCGACCTTCGCCGGATCGGGCTATGCCGACCTGTCGGAAACGGCGCTGCACTACATCGGCGGCATCATCAAGCACGCCAAGTCCCTGAACGCTTTCACCAACCCGTCGACCAACAGCTACAAGCGGTTGATACCGGGTTTTGAGGCGCCGGTGCTGCTGGCCTATTCGGCCCGCAACCGGTCGGCTTCGTGCCGCATTCCGTTCTCCACTTCGCCCGCCGGTAAACGCGTCGAAGTCCGTTTCCCGGACCCGACCGCCAACCCGTACCTGGCCTTCGCCGCCATGATGATGGCCGGCCTTGACGGTATCCAGAACAAGATGGATCCGGGCGACGCCATGGACAAGAACCTCTATGACCTGCCGCCCGAAGAACTGGCCGACGTACCGACCGTTTGCGGTTCGTTGCGGGAATCCCTGGAAGCCCTGGAAGCCGACTGTGACTACCTGAAAAAGGGCGATGTCTTCACCGACGACATGATCGAAGGCTACTGCGATCTGAAATGGGAAGAAATCTACAACTTCGAACACACACCGCACCCGGTTGAGTTCGAGATGTACTACTCCTGCTGACGCTGACGCGTTTTCAAAAGATCAAGGGCCGCCCTCCGGGGCGGCCTTTTTTTGTCCATTTAATGGTTCTCAAGCGGCCATGCGTTGATCGCATAAATGCGATGAGCAGGCTGCGCTCCCAGCATGCGTCCCACCGCATAAATGCTTAGGGCTCCAATTTTTCTCCTAGGCTAAGGGTTGTTATGGATCATATTATATCAGATAAAACTTATATTGATGAAATATACAGAACCGGTCCCGCCCTATGAACTTGGTGAAAACAGCTATTACCGCCCTCCTCGCCCTGGTCGCCGTCAGCAGCCCGGCCCTGGCCGGTGGGCTTGAGGTCAAACAGGTCGGCAAAAACATTTACGCCATCGTCGGCGAGATGGGACAGCGCTCGCCCGGAAACCTGGGTAACAACGCCACCTTCGGTCTGGTGGTGACCGATGCAGGTTCCGTACTGGTTGATTCCGGCGGCACCTATAAAGGGGCGGAGAAACTGGCGGCGGCGATCAAGACCGTCACCGACAAGCCTGTCAAAATCGTCATCAACTCGGGCGGCCAGGACCACCGTTGGCTTGGCAACGGTTATTTCAAGCAGCGGGGGGCGCGCATCATTGCCTCGGCCGCCGCCGTCGAGGACCAGCGGGAACGCTTTAACCAGCAACGCGATAGCCTCAATTTTCTGG